>CAYNDI010000061.1:0-10878 GCA_964395955.1 uncultured Dehalococcoidaceae bacterium | reverse complement strand
GGGCGTGCTCGTCGTTAGGGAAGTGCGACGGCACCCAGTCGAGGATGACCCCGATATTATGCTGGTGGAGGTAGTCGATGAGGTACATGAGGTCCTGCGGCGTCCCGTAGCGACTGGTAGGCGCGAAGTATCCCGTCGTCTGGTAGCCCCAGGAACCGTAAAAGGGGTGTTCCATGACCGGCAGAAATTCGACATGGGTGAAACCCAGCTGGTTGACGTACCTGGCCAGCCGGGGGGCCATTTCCCGGTAGGTCAGCGAGCGGTTGCCTTCCTCGAGTACGCGCCGCCACGAGCCGAGATGTACTTCATAGATGGAGATGGGGGCATCGAGACTGTTTCTCTGGTGGCGTTCCTGCATCCATTCCCGGTCGCTCCAGGCGTATTCAAGGTCCCGGACGACGGATGCCGTTTTCGGGGGGATTTCGCTGAAAAAAGCGAACGGGTCGGCCTTCTCGACGGTATAGCCGTTATACTGCGAGGCGATATAGTATTTATAGACATTCCCGGCTTTGACGCCTCCAATAAATCCCTCCCAGATACCGGATACTCCCTTGGGCTGCAGTCGGTGACTGTTCTTGTTCCAGTTGTTGAAATCGCCGGTTACATAAACTTCCCGGGCATTAGGCGCCCATACGGCGAAATAGGTACCGTCGGTATCGCCGGTTTCCAACCGGTGCGCCCCTAGCTTGTCATAAAGTTTATAATGATTGCCTTCATTAAAGAGGTAGAGGTCGGTATCCGAGAGGAGCGATAAACTTGTATCGACGCTGGTCGGGGGACTAATCTCTTTTTTCAAGGGCTGGCGCCCGGTGCTTTTTCGGCGAGTCATTTAAACCACTTGTTATCCTTCCGCCTCAAGCATCTGTAATATGCCTTGCAAAGGTACCGTAATCCAGTCGGGCCGGTTGTTCAATTCGTAATTGACCTCGTAGATAGCTTTTTCAAGGAGGAAAGCGTCCAGGAGTATTTTTAATTGCTCCGGGTCTTCCGGTATCAGGCCTGCCTGCCTGATGATATCCAGGTAAGTATTTAAAAAGACTACCGAGACCCAGATATACCAGTACTGTGCCCATTGATGCAGTATCGACGTTGTGTTTTTATGCCTTTGCTGTAACGCGACCTGTTTCGTCAGGGCGGTATGTGCCGCATAATTAAAAGAACGTATCATACCAGCTATATCTCTGAGGGGGGAACGCTTGATGCGGCGTTCGCTAAGAGAACGGGCCGGTTCGCCCTCAAAATCCGTAATGACAAAGTCCTTGCCGGTATAAAGTACCTGTCCCAGATGGTAATCGCCATGGCACCGGATACGTGAAGCCTCTATTTTCCCGCGGCGTATGAGATTGAAGCGGTCGATAATGGTCTTTTCCATTTCAAGTACGGCCAGCGCGTCTTTCTGCGATTCCTCCGGAAGACGGGTAAGATTTTCCTGCAACATCTGTAGGGTCCTTACGGCGAATCCTCGCAGTGACTGATACAATGATTTTTGATACATCAGGGTATACGGTATCGGGGCGAATTCCGTATTGGCCGGTCCCGAAGCCAGCGCCACGTGCAGTTCGGCGGTACGCTGTCCGAGAAGCTGTGCCGATGCAACGTACATCCCGATAGTGTCACTGGCCAGTGAGGGCAGCTCCTTTGGCAGTGAAAGCAGGGATTTATGCGGTACCGGCGGGGACTGTACCGTGGGATGGGCCAGTGCGGTTTCGAAATAACGTTCCAGAGAATCAAGTGTGAATTGCCAGGCATCGCTTTCGTTGAGTACGTAGCTCTCGAGAATGGCGAGGCTTACCGGTTTGTTACGGCCACTCCGATATTCAAGAGAACCGGCTACCTGAGGGATATTTTGATAAGGGGTATTTTCCGTGAGAAAATGGCCTATTTCCACATCGGGATTGATGCCGTCTTCCAGTTTCCGGAACAGCTTGAAAATCAGTTGCTCTCCGTAGGAAACGGAAGTGTTGCTCTGCTCGGCTTTCATCGGAGAAGGCTCCAGGCTTTTTATCGTGGCATTGTACGATTTATTGAAAAAGCGACCGGGCAGGGCGGATATTTGTCCGTTGGCGCTTTTAAAAGTGCGGCGGCGCTGGATGGCATTCAATAAAGAGAGATTGAAATCGGTATTGACCATAGCGTCATAAAGGAGGTGTTTATCATTCTTCTCCCGCGACTTCAAATAGGCAACAATAGCGTGAGGGTATTTATCGCTAATATCATCTTCATGGTCAATCGGGGCGGTTGTCAGGGGAATGACATACGTCTCCGCCTCTCCCTCCCGGTATTCAACCTCAAGAAGGGTAACGTAGGCGGTCGTATCATCAAACCGCATGGGTATGATGTCCTGAATTTCGGTCGCCCAGGCATCCCGGGCTTTACCGCGGAACCACCGCTGTCCTTTGATATAGCCCAGTAGCACCGCTTCCATAACGAACCAGTTCTCCTTTTTCCCGAAAAGTGTTTCTTCGGTTTCACTGATTATGGGTATTTCTCTGGGTTTCTCAGCCGGCATTGTCGGCAGGAGCGAAGGCTCCGCCGGTTGCGGCTCCAGTGAGAACCAGAAGAACGTGTAAGGACTTAATGTGAAGGAGTATTCCGTATCGGTAATCGGGGCGAATTCCACCCGCCCGAAGAGGTCGACCGGTCGATAGCCGGTGAACCGGGAGAGGTCGAGTTGCGTCTGCTGTGCCAGATGTGAAAGATTGGCTACTATCAGGATGGTTTCATCTTCATATTGCCGGAAATATGCCAGGACCTTACGGTTCTCCGGCTGCAGGAACTCGATGCTGCCCCGCCCGAAGGACTGATAGCGTTTACGTAAAGCGATAATTCGTTTCATCCACCAGAGCAGGGAATCGGGATTGTTTATCTGGTTTTCCGTGTTGACGGCTTCATAATGGTACTCGGGGTCTATAATCGGCGGCAGAAAAAGACGCTGCGGATTAGCCCGAGAAAAGCCGGCGTTCCTCTCGGGACTCCACTGCATGGGGGTACGCACGCCGTTGCGGTCGCCGAGATAGAAGTTGTCCCCCATGCCGATTTCATCGCCGTAGTAGATGACCGGCGTACCGGGCAGCGAAAAAAGAAGGCTGTTCATCAATTCCATCTTCCTTCGGTCATTGCCCAGCAGGGGAGCCAGGCGGCGGCGGATACCCAGGTTGATGCGTGCCATGGGGTCGGCGGCATAGACGCGGTACATGTAGTCGCGTTCTTCATCGGTGACCATCTCCAGTGTCAGTTCATCGTGGTTCCGCAGGAATAAAGCCCACTGGCAAGAATCCGGGATTGACGGCGTCTGCCGGAGGATATCGATAATCGGAAAGCGGTCTTCCATGCGGAGGGCCATGAAAAGGCGGGGCATGATGGGGAAATTAAACGCCATGTGGACCTCGTCGCCATCGCCGAAATAGGCTGCGGCATCTTCGGGCCACTGGTTGGCTTCAGCCAGCAGCATCCGGTTATTAAATTTTTTATCGATATAGGCGCGTAGTTCTTTTAAAAAACTGTGGGTTTCCGGCAGATTCTCGCAGTTGGTGCCTTCGCGTTCGTAGAGGTAAGGCACGGCATCGACCCGGAGTCCGTCAACGCCGAGTTTCAGCCAGAAGTCCATCACCTTGATAAGAGCTTTTTTCATGGCCGGGTTGTCATAATTAAGATCCGGCTGGTGGTAGTAGAAACGATGCCAGTAGTACTGCTTTACCACCGGGTCCCAGGCCCAGTTTGACATCTCGTAGTCCTTAAAAATAACACGGGCGTCCTGGTACTTTTCCGAGGTATCGCTCCATACATAGAAATTGCGGTACTGGCTGCCCGGCGGTGATTTCCGGGCTCTTTGAAACCAGGAATGCTGGTCTGATGTGTGATTGACCACAAGTTCGATGATGACGCGGATGCCGTGGCGGTGAGCTTCATCGACAAAAGTCTTAAAATTACTCATCGTACCGTAAGCCGGCTGAATATTATAATAATCTGAAATGTCGTAGCCGTCATCTCTGAGGGGTGAGGGATAGAAAGGAAGCAGCCAGATAGTATTGATGCCTAAATCTTCAAGATAATCGAGTTTATGTATCAGCCCTGAAAAGTCACCCACACCGTCGGCATCACTATCGAAAAAGGAACGTATGTGCAGTTCGTAGATGATCGCGTCCTTGTACCAGAGAAGCTCGCTGCCCGCGTTGGTTGATTCTGAGTTTACCATCGTTACATCATTTGCCCAGCAACACGTGGATATGCTCCAGTAAGTCTTTCAGGTCGATTCCTCTGGTAAACAGGCCGCTGGCGCCATGCTTCAGACTGTCCCTCTGGACCGTGGGGCTGCGGTCCGGTGAAAGGACGAAGAACGGTATATGAGAATCATTCAATCTTTCCAATTGCTCCCAGATACTCTCGTCGAAAGCCGACATATCCACCACCGCCAGCGAAATTTTACCCTCTTGCTCGATAGCGGTCACCAGTTCAGGGACGCTGGCCGCGGCGATGATTTCATAGCCTTCGTCACCGAGCTGCTCGCTAAGGAGGTCGAGTTCATTGCGGTCGGTTACTGCTGTTAATATTATCTCTTTATCAACCATAGCCCCATCATCCTTTTTTTAGATTATTGACCTTTTTCACCGGTATTGTCAAAGTTATCATCCGTGTCCTACAGGCGGGTGATATCGATAAGGCGGAATATATGGGCGGGGCAGACATCGGGATTTAGCTCCACGAAATTCCATTCGCCTCGCCACTGGTATACTTTATCACTCAACAGGTCATGAACCCGGTACGGTTTTTCGGTATCGAACCCCCAGGATTTCAGGGGCACGTTCACCGTACCGGACCTGGTGGCATGCGGGTCGAAATTGACCACGGTCAGTATGATATTAGATAGGTCATCGGTATGTTTGCTGAAACATATCAGCTGGTCGTCGTTGGTGTCATTAAACCACAGGTTGTAATTGCGATGCAGGGCAGGGTTTTCACGGCGGATGCGATTTATACGACCAATGATTTCCTTGAGGCTGTCCTCTCGGTCGATATCCCACTGCTTGATTTCGTACTTTTCCGAATTCAGGTATTCTTCGCTGCCGGGTTCACGGGGTACGTTCTCCATCAGTTCGTAGGCGGGGCCGTAGATGCCGTAGCTGGGACTGAGCATCGACGCCAGTACCAGGCGGACTACAAAGGCCGGTCTCCCGCCGGTCTGTAAATACTCCTGGAGTATATCCGGTGTGTTCGTCCAGAAATTTGGTCTGAAAAAGTCCTTTGCCGGCGCTTGCGTCAGTTCGTTGAGATAATCGGTAATATCTTTCTTGTGATTACGCCAGGTGAAATAGGTATATGACTGGGTAAATCCCAGCCTGGCCAGGTGGTACATAACCTTGGGCCGGGTAAAAGCCTCGGAAAGAAATATCGTGTCCGGAAAGTCTTTTTTGACATCGGAAATGAGCCACTCCCAGAATTGAAATGGTTTGGTGTGGGGATTATCCACGCGGAAGATACGGATTCCCTGCTCGGCCCAGTAAATGAAGATGCTTTTAAGCTCCTCCCAGAGTTCTCTCCAGTTTTCTGTTTCAAAGTTAAGCGGGTAGATATCCTGGTATTTCTTCGGCGGGTTCTCCGCATACTGTACGGTGCCGTCGGGTCGCCAGAGAAACCACTCGGGGTGCTCCCTGACATACGGGTGGTCCGGAGAACACTGAAAAGCGATATCCAGGGCAATTTCAATGCCGTGCTTTTTGGATTCAGCCATGAGGTGTTTGAAGTCTTTCAGGGTACCCAGCCGGGGATTAACGGCCTTGTGCCCGCCGTCTTCGGAGCCGATGGCCCAGGGCGTACCCGGATCGCCGGGCTGGCAGGTAACCGCGTTGTTTTTTCCTTTGCGATTGGTCTTGCCTACCGGGTGGATAGGCGGGAAATAGAGCACATCGAATCCCATCGAAGCAATGTACGGCAGGCGGTTTTCGCAGTCCTGGAAAGTGCCGTGCTTGCCGGGTTCGGTGGACGTTGAGTGAGGAAACATCTCGTACCAGGCGCCGAATAAAGCTTTCTCACGCTCTGCCGAAATGGTAAGTTCCCGGGAATAAGTCACGGCATATTGACGGTCATCATGCTTTTCCATAAAGCGTTTGATGCCGTCACTGAGGGCCAGTTCAACCCTTTTCTCCTGGCTGACACGGTCGGACTTTAAACTCTCGGCGTATTCGACCAGTTTCCGTCGGTCGGGCTCCGTAGCACGCTGGCTCGCTTCGGTTATCAACCTGGCTCCCATCATCAGGTAAACAGCCATGTCTTTCTGTCCGGCGTAGTTGCGTTTTTTCAGGTCATAGCACCATGACTGGAAACGGTCGACCCAGGCCGTGATAGTGAACACATAATTTCCTGCTTTAGCAGCTACAAAGACTCCCTGCCAGCGGTCATTGATAAGGTGCCGCATCGGCGTCTCTTTCCATTCCTTTTCGTTTTCACGGCGGTATAACAAGCGTGCCGAAAGAGTATCGTGCCCGTCGGCATAGATATCCGCTTCAACAATAACGGTATCACCGGCGATACTTTTAGCCGGGTATCGGCCATTGTCAACCTCCGGGCTGACGGCCTCGATGATGACGCGCTGACGGCTTTCAGTGTATTTCATTTGTTATCAAAATATTATTCGTTATTACCTGCCCGGCGAAAAAGAGTAATATGATATATTAAGCTGGTCACTTATTATCCGGTTGAGTATCCGCAGCGGTAGACTGACCTCGCCGGGTTTTCGGGTTCGGAGCCAGATAACCGCGCAGTTTCCTGGTCTCTATGATAAACGGCTTCATCCAGGACATACGTTTTCTACCCCAGGCGAACCAGCCGCCGACCCAGAACCGCCAGAGGAGCACTAATGTGACTACCCCGATAATTCCCAGAATGGCAAAATATCCCCAGCGCCAACCCAGCTCCGGCATATATTCGAAGTTCATTCCATATATACCAACCAGGAGAGTCAGCGGCATGAAAATGGTGGCTACGACGGAAAGGACCTTCATCGTTTCATTCTGACGGTTGCCGACCGAGGAAAGATAAGTGGCGATGGCATTGTCGGTACGGTCAAGGATTGTCTGGTTCAGGTCTTCGATGCGGACAATGTGGTCGTAGATATCCCGGTAAAATATCTGAGCTTCGGGTTTTATCATCGGGAACTCGCCGCGGCTCAGGCGGTTGAGTACTTCACGCTGCGGCGCCATGATGCGATGTACCTTCAGGGAGGAACGCTTGAGCTTAAGAATGCCATCCAGTACGTTCTGGTGCGGACGGTGGATTACCTCAATCTCGATTTCTTCGGCGACATCATTCATCCGGTCAATGGTCGGCACGACATTATCGACAAGGGTATCAATGATGGTATGCGTCAGGAAATCGGCGCCCCGTCTCATGGGGCGGCTGTCTTCTTCAACCATTTGTTGCACGGCGTTAACGCTGTATAGCGGGAAGCTATGACAGCTGATGACGAAATGCTCACCGAGGAAAAACGCCAGTTCGGCGGTTTCGACGATTTCCGATTCGGCGATATGATTGATGCCGTGCACAATGATGAAGATATGGTCGCTAAAGTCGTCTATTTTCGGTGGGTGAATATCTGTGCTGACACAGTCCTCGATAGAAAGGTGGTGAAAGTGGAAGTTACGCTCCATGAATTGACCATCTTCTTCCGTCATCTCGGGAAAGTCCACCCATAGTAACCCCTGTTTGGACTCAGACGCTTTAATGATTTCGTTTTCCGTCAGGTCGCGCTGCAGCTTTCCTTCAGGATTCAGGTAGTATGCTTTAAATGACATATTACACCCCCGGCGGTTATATTGACGGGTTTATTCTGTCACCTGAGTTCCATTCCGTCAAGGTCGGGATGCCGGTAGATACATTTTCTCACAGTATTCTTTTAACATTCTTCGCGCCGAATATACCGGCACTATAGTACTTATCGACTGCTTAACCATGGCCGTCCACTGGTGGGGAATACCCCTTCTATCGCGATTGTAGTAAAGAGGTATGACCTTGTCTTCCAGCAGGTTGAAAAGTGCCTCGGCATCGGATTTATCTTCTTCTTCGTTGCTGGTCTTTATGGTATCGTCACCGATGGCCCAGCCGTTGTTATCGCCGTAGGCTTCATGCCACCACCCGTCCGGAACACTCAGGTGCAGTACGCCGTTCAATACGGCTTTCATACCGCTGGTTCCCGATGCTTCCTGCAGGCGTCGCGGTGTGTTCAGCCAGACATCCACACCCTGGACAAGATATCTGGAAAGGCGGATATCGTAGTCTTCGAGGAAAGCTATCCGTCCCTGGAACATCCGGTCTCTGGCCATGGTATGCACCCGCTGGAGAAGTATTTTTGAAGCGGTATCGGCGGGATGTGATTTACCCGCGAAGATTATCTGGACAGGCCGTACCTCATTATTGACTATCCTTTTAAGTCGTTCGATGTCACTGAATAACAGGGACGGTCGTTTGTATTCGGCGAAGCGCCGTACAAAAGCTATCGTCAGGGCGTCATGGTCAAGTAAGGAACCCATGGCCAGAATCTGCTGCGGAGAAGCTTCTCCCCTCGCCCAGCGTCGTTGGGCCCGTTCCAGAATGATGTGGAATAGTTTCCGCTTTAGCAACAGATGGGCCCTCCAGAGTTCATCATCCGGGATATCCTGGACTTGCTTCCAGAGTTCCACATCGTCGTGTCTGTTGGCCCAGTCTTCGCCAAGGTATTGTTCATATAGCTGGCGGTTTTCAAGGGCAACCCAGGTGGGTACGTGTACGCCGTTGGTGACATGCATAATAGGTACCTGTTCCTCGGTGCAGTCAACCCAGAGTCCGCACCACATACGGCGGGTGACCCTGCCGTGAAGCCGGCTCACGGCATTGCGGTGGCCGGATGTCTTTAACGAGAGGACGGTCATGTTAAAGGCGTGGTCTTCGTTACCCCCCTGCCGCCCGAGGTCCAGGAAAGCATCACGGTCGATGCCCAGCGACGGCCAGTAATCTTCAAAATACTGTGATACCAGGTCGGTGGTAAAAACATCGTGACCGGCCGGGACGGGAGTGTGGGTGGTGAATACGGAGGTCTTTTGAATACGCTCCATGGCTTCGGTGAAAGAGCTGCCCCGGGCTACTTCTTCTCTAACGCGTTCTACCATCATGAAGGCGGTATGACCCTCGTTGGCATGCCAGATGGATGGCTGGATGCCCAGCGTCCGCAGGACGCGTACTCCGCCGATACCCAGTAAAATCTCCTGCTGGAGGCGGTGTTCGCGGTCAGCGGTGTAGAGACGACTCGATAGCTGCCGTTCCTGCGGCTTGTTTTCTTCCAGGCCGGTATCCAGGAGGTAGAGGTTTACCCGTCCCAGGTCTACCAGCCAGGCCCCGATGTGTAATGTATGGTTTTTCAGCTTCACTTCTGCCAGGCATTTCTCGCCGGTGCTGGAAAGGATGGGGTGTACCGGAGCTTTGCTGAAATCCAGTTGCTGGTATTCTTCCTCCTGCCAGCCGTCCGCTGAAATACGTTGTCGGAAATATCCCTGCGGGTACATAAAGCCGACGGCTACCATGGGCATTCCCAGGTCGCTGGCCTCTTTACAGAGGTCGCCGGCCAGCACTCCGAGACCGCCGGCATAGATAGGCAGCGAATTGTGGATGGCGAATTCCATGGAAAAATAAGCGACAGGACCTGTCAAAGCGCCGGCATGGTTGGTATTGTACCATGAGTCTCCGTCACTTTTTTCATTATCGAAGGCTAAAATTGCGGCATCATATAGAGACAGGAAAGCAGGATCGCCGGCGGCGGCTTCCAGTTTTTCTTTACTAATCTCGTAGAGCTGCTGGACAGGGTTGTGTCCGCTCTGCCGCCATAAAGTGTAGTCCAGTCTCCTGAATACGGTTCTCCCCACCGGGTGCCAGCTCCACCAGAGACTGCCGGCCAGTTCATTTAATCTGCTGATACGTTCCGGGACTTTTACATACGTCACAGGATTCTCCTTAGTATCGGGTAAAATCGCTTCTTAAAATTATATTTCATTAGAACGTGGAATGCCAGCTTACTAAATCACAAAGACTATAGGGGTTTACTTGGGTTTTTTGTGATGGTTTTCTGAAAAGTATGAATGGATTACAAGCCCGCCTCTAAAATGTTGATAAGAGAGGGCCAGGTACGACGAATGTATATACAGGGATTATTTACACGCTTTGGCGGCGTAACGTAAGAGTAGATATATTGTAACTCTCGGCCACCTTGCGGAAATGGAACCCCGAGGCGGACAGTCCTACTGACAGGGCGAAGTGACGCGGACGCCTGAGGAGAGTAAAAATTAACAGCCTCCAGAAATACCTTCTCCCTTTGTTGGTAACACCCAAGCACCAGAGAGTCTTGACTAAAGCGGTGATGTGATTGAACCGCAGTTGTGATATCCCGGCCGTTTTTCGGGGTTTATATTCCTTTAATAAGGCAACGACACGCTCGTAATAGTGCCGCGGGGAGTAGATAGTATCCAGAACATGCTTATACCCGGTCAACAGCGTTTCGTATTTCATCTTGGGAATGAAATTGATGGAAAAATCCGTATTGTCCCCGGACATATCTTTAAGCAGGCGGTTTTCCTTCTTGAGCCGGTTGTAGAGTTTTGTCCCGTTGGGCGCATTAAGAAGACCGACCATAGCCGTAACGATGCCGGTATTTTGAATGAAAGCTATCTGTTTCCGGAAGATTGATGCCGGGTCGCTATCAAAGCCGAGGATGAAGCCCCCCTGCACCTCGAAGCCGTGGTTCTGGATTAGCTTTACCGAAGCAGCCAGGTCGCGGTTTTTGTTCTGCAGCTTATTACACTCCACCAGGCCGTCTTCATTCGGCGTCTCGATGCCGATAAAGACAGGGTTGAAACCCGC
>CAYNDI010000060.1:0-10883 GCA_964395955.1 uncultured Dehalococcoidaceae bacterium | reverse complement strand
GTGGCGCTGGGAGAAAAAGCCCATCGGGGTATCCATCACCGGGTGCCCCAGGCCCGTATGCTGGGTGTTGGGGGTGGGCAGGGTACGCCGGTTGTGGTTTATCTCGATGTAATTAGCCAGTTTCGTGGCGATGATGTTGAGCATCATGTCTTCTGTGTAATGACCCATCAGCATGTAAAAATTTTCCGTGACGGCCCGGATGCCGAGTTTTGGCTCCATCTCGGTCATCTTGAGGTGATACTCGTCGTAGTCGACGACGGGGTCGGGAATACGCACGCCGGCCACGATGACCGATTTCGCCACCGGCATTAAGTCCAGCGGACCGTGCCCCGCCGGCGCCCCCTCGAAACGTTCTACCGGAGTAATGCCGACCAGACTCGCGCCCCAGTCCGTTGCCAGGCTTTTCACTAATTTGCTTGTCAGCTCGGGCATTTTCAGACCTTTCTAGCAAAAACTGTTAAATCCACCGCGTCCTCTTGGACAGGCTCTTGGCGGAGCCGGCGGTGGGCAGGTGTTCTTCCACCAGCGTCGCTTCCACAAGTTCCCAGAAACTCTCCCTGTCCGCGCCGGTGACCACCGCCTGCTCGTGGGACTCGGCCAGCGCTACCGGGTAGCCGTGCCCGCGGCGGCACTGGTCGAGAACAAGGCTGTGGGTGATATCGAGCAAAACTTCGTTCTCGGCCACCCACTGCGGGATTTCGATTCTGGCTATCTCGTCGTCGACCCTCAGGTAGAAGAAATGGATGCGGTGTTCGCCGTAATGCTCTTTAACGACTTTCGACGGGCTTATAAACAGCGCCGACCTCTCTCCGCTTTCCAGCAGGTTCATAAAGAGGTCGCGGTCGCGTACCCCCGCCAGTCCGTCGCAGTCGCGCTCCTTACCCGGCGGACACTGCTTATCGCAGTCGGGCACATCGTTAGGGCAGATAGCCACCCTCAGTACGTTAAGGACGTCCGTGCTGCGGGGGAAGCTGATATAGCTGGCCAGCGCCAGCTTTCTTTCACTATTGAGCTTTTTCATGGCGTCGAGGCATTTAAGCATTCCTTGGGTCAACAGCGTCTCTTTAACGAAGTCCGGGTAGGCTTCCAGTCCCCAGAGAATAAGCGTACCGTCCAGCAGGGCCAGCGCCGTACTGTTTTCCGGCAGTCCGGCGGCCAGTTCGGCCAGGCGGGAACACTCCTCGACAGAGCGCTTGACGCCCAGGACGGTACCCTCCACCGGCTGCTCGCGTCCGCCTCCCGGCGGAGTGATTACAAAGTCTTTGTCATCGGAGTAGAGCCGGGGAGAACTCGAAAGCACGGCATCGGGCTGGCTTCCGTAGGTTAATACCGCCGACCCCGTGTTTATCAGGTAGCAGCGCGTGTTGTGATGGCGGTCGACATCGATATGCGAGCCGTCCGTGGCCAGGACGGTAAAGTCCGCCGGTGCCGGGGGTCGCGGATAACGCTGGTTCAGCCCCTCCACGATTTCCGCCACCAGCCACGTTGTCCGCGCGGCCCTGATTTTCTTCTTCAGGGTATCGAGGTCGATGCCCGGATTACTCAGCGTTTCCGTAGCGAACCGCAGCCGATTCTCCCGTTCCGCACGGGAGTCCTTCAGCCCGGATATCATGCTGATTACCTGTGCCGCTACCTTGGTTAAGTCCAGGGACACTGTTCGTTCGCTCCTTCGGCTTAAGTATAGTGCATGAAAAGCACCAACTCAAGCATCCTCCCTGTCATTCCCGCGAAGGCGGGAATCCAGGGGAGGGGTAAAGGTGGTATGGATTCTGGCCTACAACAGAATGACAATATTTCACTCGTAAATGATATAATGACAAGGGAATCAACTTAAGACATATTAAGGAGCCACTTGCTCGCAGCATTAGGCACTGTAGTTATAACGTCGCTGTCCGGCGTGATGATGCCGGGTCCCATGTTCACCGTTACCCTGGCTAAAAGTCTAAAGTCGCCCTGGGCGGGGGTGCTGGTGTCATTGGGCCATGCCGTCATCGAAGTGCCGCTGATACTGCTGATTTATTTCGGCCTGGCCAGTTTCTTCGAGAATGAAATCCTGAAGCTGGTACTCAGCGTAATCGGCGGGGGCATGATTGTCTGGATGGGCATTGACCTTTTCCGTGCCCGCAAGAAGCTGGCCCGGGAAGGCAAAGATACTTCCTATAATGCCTTTGTCGCCGGCATCCTGATGAGCGGACTCAATCCTTTCTTCCTGGTATGGTGGGTGACGGTGGGCAGCCTGCTCCTGATAACCTTCCTCGATGCCGTCGGCACCTGGGGCCTGCCCTTATTTATCGTCGTGCACTGGCTCTGCGACCTCGTCTGGCTGTCTCTCGTGTCGGTTACCATCTACCGGACGCACTCGTTCTGGGGGGAAAGGTTCCAGGAATGGGTCTTTATCATCCTGGCCCTGGCGCTGCTTTTCTTCGGCGGGCAGTTCATCGTCAGAGGGATAATCGCGTACGTGTAAATAGAGATAACAGCTACCGCGATAATCGTAGGCTTCGCCCTTGTTTGGTTAATGATTGAAACCAATTATATACGTTTAAGACTGCTGAGGGATATATAAAAGAGCAAATATTAAAATCTATCCGTAAACTTCTCTCCCCTTGTGGGAGAGATAAGAGTGAGGGGTAATCCTTGGCGAGACATAATCCAATAGCTGATGTAGCCAAAGAACTCAGGCAAAGACAAACTGAAGCTGAAAAGAGACTTTGGTTTAAATTAAGAGACAAACAGCTAGGTGGGGTTAAGTTCCGCAGGCAGGAACCAATTGGAAAGTATATCGTTGACTTTGTTAGTTTAAAACAGAAGTTGGTAATTGAGATTGATGGCAATCCCCATAAGGAAAAAGAAGTAAAAATGAACGATCGCCGAAGAACTTCATGGTTGCAGTCGGAAGGCTTTACAGTATTAAGATTTTGGAATGCTGATATAGTGAATAATATCGAAGGTGTGATAATAAGGATAAAGGAAAATCTGAAGTAGAAATTTCACCCTCACCTGACCTCTCCCATCGAGGGAGAGGAATGTACCGGGATAGATTATTCAAAGTCAAAAAGATGACTTTAAACGTAGGTCACGGACGTGGTTAATAGTCTTTTGCCGCCTGTCGTCTCTCACACTTAAGTTCGCACGCCTCGCACTTGCCGTCGCAGGGCTCCACGTGTATGGTGGTATCGGTGCGGGGGAGCTGGCGCTTCATGTCCTTTTCCAGGTGGTCGCACATCAGGTGCGCCCCCTCGATGCTGATATGCCTCGGCATCACCAGGTGAAGGTCGATGTAACGCTGGTTGCCGGCCTTGCGGGTACGCAGTTTATGAAAGCTTACCACCTCGCTGCCGAAGTGCTCCGTAATGGCGGCTTTGATTATATTCTCCTCGTCCTCCGGCAGCTTCACGTCCACCAGCCCCCCGAATGAGTTCCTCAGCACGTCGAAACCTACTTTCAGGATGAACAGGGCGACGATTCCGGCGATGATGTCGTCGATAATTTCCAGGCCGGTAAAGCGTACGATGATGAGACCGATAAGCACCGCCGCGGCGGAATAGACATCGGCGGCGATATTGCGGGCATTGGCTTCCAGCGCCGCGGATTCTTCCCGGCGGGCTACCCGGTGGAGGTGGCGGGATAGTAAAATACTGGCGATGATGGATACCGCCATGACGGCTATGCCGGCCTCGGCTATCTCCAGGGTGGTCTCGGTCCGGGCGCGCTGTACCGCCGAATAAATAATCGAGCCGCCGGCAAAAAAGATAAGTACCGCCTGGATGATAGCCGCAATGTTTTCCGCCTTGCCGTGACCGAAAGGGTGTTCCTCGTCCGCCGGTTTGGCGGCGATGCGGATTGCAATGAAGGTAATAATAACGGCAAACAGGTCCAGGAAGCTGTCGATGGCCTGCGCCAGGACGCTCAGACTGCCCGTGATGATGCCGACAACGACTTTGAGCACAACCAGACCGATGACCACGATTAGCGAGAGTCTGGCGGCTCCGCTGCTACCGGAAAACATGGCTACCCCGCCTTCAGGCTTTCGCCCGGGCTGCTTTATGCCAGGGGATGAATCTGCCCCACTCTTTCTTATCCCAGACTACCAGGAGTGACGGCGCGATACATACGGAACTGAAGGTGCCGGCGATAATGCCGATGATGAGGACGACGGCGAAATTCTGGATTTCCCCGCCGATGAAAAGAAAGAGGGCCAGGACGACGATTAACGTGGTAAGGCTGGTATTCATGGAACGGCTCAGGGTTTCTACGAGGCTGTTGTTCACCATCTGCTCGAAGCTGGCGCCGACGCCCCGGGTGAGATTTTCGCGGATTCTATCGAAAATGACCACGGTGTTGTTCACGCTGTAGCCGATTACGGAAAGAATACCGATGATGAACGCCATGTCAATCTGCCAGTTGAATATGGCACCGAGTATGGAGAAAATCCCCAGCGCTACCACCGCATCGTGCACCAGAGCTATGATGGCGCACGTACCGTAGTGGAACGGCTTGGGCATGCGTCGGAAAGCCCAGGTAACGTAAAGCAGGATACCAACCGCCGCCGCCGCGACGGCTATAACCACGTTGCCGGTTGTCTCGGAGGCGGCATCGGGAGAAACGTGGCTGAAGGCCTGTTCGGTAATACTCCCGAATGCGACAGCCAGCCCGGCCTTGAGGGCCTCTCTATCTGCCTCGGACAGGGTCCTGGTGCGTATCAGGTATTCGCTCTGCCCGGTTCCCTGAATTACCTTTTCGATAATAGTATCGTGAAAGCCGAGGCTGCCCAGTTCGTCGTCGAGCTGTTGCTGGGTTACCTCCTGCTCAACGAAGCTGAGCTGTATACGGGAACCGCTTTCGAACTCGATGCCCATTTTCAGGTTGAAAGACAGCAGGGAAATGATTCCGATGAGGATAACCAACCCGGAAATGAGAAAGTACCAGAACCTTTTACCGATGATGTCAAACATTATTTTTTCCTCTGTCTATGCTGAATAACGCTGTCCTCTTGCTCAGAGTTGTGTGGATACACGCGCGGAGCAGCGTCCGGGTAACCATAATGGCGGTAAACATGCTTATCAGTACGCCGATGCCCAGGGCCATGGCAAAGCCCATCACCTTCTCACCGCCGACGACGAGGCTGCCCATCCAGTAGAGAATAATGCAGACGATAATCGTGGTGATATTACTGTCCCGGATGGCCGACCAGGCGCGATTGAACCCGGTCTCGACGGCGGCTCCCAGCGTGCGTCCTGTTCTAAACTCCTCTTTCATCCTCTCGAAGATGAGTACATTGGCGTCGACCGCCATGCCGATGGAGAGGATGAAACCGCCCAGTCCGGCCAGGGTGAGGGTGACCGGAATCAGCTTGAAGAGGAACAGAACCAGCACCACGTAGAAGACCAGGGCCAGACCGGCGAAGAAGCCGGGGAGACGGTAGTAGGCAGCCATGAAGGCGATAACAAGTACTATACCGATAAGCCCGGCCAGCCAGCTCAGTTCGATGAATTTGCTGCCCAGGGTCCCGGCGGTGAATTCACTGTTGTAGAGCTCCAGCGGCATGGGCAGTGCCCCCGATTTAAGCAGGTTGGCCAGCTCTTCCGCTTCGGTAGGGGTGAAACTCCCCTCGATTTGTCCAGTGCCCTCATATTGCTGCTGCAGGATTTGCGGGTTCGAGAGCAGCGAATTATCGATGAAAATGCCTATGGCCCGCTGCGGGGCACCGTAATCTCCTGAGTTATAGAGGCGGCTGGCAATCTGGTCGAATATAATGGAGCCTTCACTGTTCCACTCGATGCTGACCACGTAGCTCGGGATGACCTCCGACTGGTCGATAGTAGGCGCCGCATCGGCCAGTAAATCGCCGGTGAGGGCAATGCCGGTATCACCCCGGGCGGGAATCCACGACAGGCTTTCGGGCACGTCGCTCAGTTCTTCTTTGGTGACCGTATTGCCGGCGGCGTCCTCGAAAACCAGGCTGCCGTTTTCGCTGGCAGTGATGAACGCCGTGGTCTTATGGCTCAGGTTGCCCTGCTGGTCGTGGACGTCGGTGACGAAGACACGGTCGGCGGTCTCTCCCTGGTCAATAAGCCGGGGATTTTCCTGTTCCAGATAGTAACTGAGGTACACCGGCTCTCCCCCGGCAGTTAGCTCAACCTCTCTGAATTCAAGGAACCCGGTCTGCTCGACCAGTCGCTTGGCCGCATCAAGGTCGGTGAATCCCGGGAGCTTGACGGTTATGTACTCGGTGCCTTCTGACTGGATTACCGGTTCGGTAACGCCGTACTTGTCGATACGTTTCTTGATGGTGGTCACCGCGCGTGATACTTCGCCTCTTTTCTCGTTGCTGGTGGCGTTTTCCGCAAGGACAGTCTCGTATTTCAAGAACACGCCGCCGGCCAGGTCGAGACCGAAGCGCAGTCCCGTTCTGCCGAGTTTTGATGCCGGCTCGTCTTCATCCGTCTGCAGGGGTATCAGCCCCCACAAGGCGAAAACAAAAATTGCCAGTATTATTATCAGGATTATAATATTATTTCTGGACATTTTACTCCCTGATATGTCTCATTCTGCAATATTATTTAGAATTGTTCAATAGTCGTTTTATATAGTCCAATGCCTGTTGCCGGCCGGTAATTTCTCCGGCGGCTCGTGCTTCCCTTACGGCTTCCAGTAATTCACCGACCCTCGGGCCGGGGCTGAGCCCGAACAGGCTCATCACGTCATGCCCGTCAATCAATCTGGATGGCGGTGGCGGGCTTTCTTCGTCAAAATATCTGTTCAGCACTTCTGCGGTTGTTTGAGTATGTGCCTGCCACTGCTGCCTGTCCAGCGTAAGGCCCCGGGCGGCCAGGTGGTCGGCCAGGGACAGGAAAAGTAAATCGATACCCGCCTCGCCGGTATCGCGGAAATACCGGTAAATAGCCCGGCGGGTGGGCAAACCCTCAAAGCTCATCTGCGTCGGCCGGAGGTGGTATTTTACCAGGAGTTCTACCAGCCGTATCTCCCGGTTGCTGAACCTAAGCCTTGCCATGATGGCGGCTGCCTCGGCAGCACCTTCCCGGGGGTGCCCCAGGAAGCGTGCCCGACCGTTATCTATGGTTTTCGTTCGGGGCTTGGCGATATCGTGGAGCAGGGCCGCCAGCTTGAGAAGCGACCTTCTAGTACTGCCGTGGCTAATCTCCCGGTCGAAGTGCCGGCTTAATCTCGTCGACAACGGCACCATGTCCAGAACCTCGGGACCGGCGTATTCCCAGTCTTCCTCGCGGAGCAGGAATTCGGCGGCGGCGACGGTCTGAATCGAATGCTCGAAAACGTCCCAGACATGCATTACAGGCTGGTCGACGCCCTTGGCAGGAGCCAGTTCCGGTATCAGTGCGGTGAGTAGTCCCAGTTCATCCAGGTAAGCCAGCCGTTTCCCGGCGCCGGGTAAAGCCAGCAGCCGCAGCAGCTCTTCCCTGACCCGTTCTCCGGGGACATCGGCGATGAGCCGGCTCTGCTGGCGTATGAGTGTTTCCGTAAGGCTGTCGATGGAGAAACCGATTTCGGCGGCGATGCGTACCGCCCTGATCAGGCGGACACTATCATCCTCGAAAACGGTGTCGCTGACGGCTCTTACGGTGCCCCGGTTCAGGTCATCCCGCCCGTTGCAGGGGTCTATCAGATTTTCATTATCAAACGAGTTCGCGGTACTTTTATTAAGCTCAATAGCTATGGCGTTGATGGTGAAGTCGCGCCGGTGCAGGTCCCGGTCGATATCGCCCTGTAGCGTGGTGAAGTCAATCTGCCATTTACCATCGGGCATGACGACCCTGCCTACCCCGTTTTCTTCATCCAGAGAAACGTACTTTCCGCCGAGAGCCGCAGCGACTCCGGGGGCAGTTTCCAGGGCGCTGGCGCCGATAGCTATATCAATATCCGCTGTTTCACGACCCAGCAGTACATCACGTACAAAACCGCCGACGAGATACGCTTGAATACCTTCTTTGGTAAGGAATCGGCTGATTTTGGTCAGTAGCCGGGCGGTAACGGACTTGACGGCTATGTTAAACTCTTCCATGGTCAGTACAGGCATCGTTTAAACTATACAATCAAGCACTGAAATTATCAAGTGGTATTATGGACGATTTCATGGGCATCTGGTCGGTAATTGAGGATAAAAACGGACAATATAATGCAAATAATATCCTATCGGCGGGTCTGTCTTTGTGCTGTTTCACCGGAGAGAAAGTTATGACTCGGGTATCGGCGGCATTTTGCTTTTATGTCTGTTGGCGGCTTTCTTGTACTCTATCCGGCTTTTCGGTTCCTCCGGTACGTCGCCTGTCAACAGGTAACGGTCGAGTAATTCATAGGTCATGCCCATCTCCTCCTCGTCCGTCTGTCCTTCCCACAGTCCCGCCGACGGCGTTTTATTGACAATTATCTGGGGCATACCCAGGTGACGCGCCAGTTCTTTAACCTCTTTTTTCACCAGATTACCCAGCGGGAGGATATCCACACCGCCGTCGCCGTACTTGGTGAAATAGCCTAAAGCGATTTCACTGCGGTTGCTGGAGCCGGCTACCATATAATTCTTCTGATTGGCAACGTAATAGAGTGTAGCCATTCTCAGCCTGGCCTTGAGGTTAGCCTGGGCTATCTGGGCGCGGGATGGGTCCGGCTTGGCATCGGGTAATACGTAAAGCAAGGCATCATAGACTGCTTTAAGTCCGACTATTTTGGTGGGGATATCATACTGTCTGGCCACTATCTCGGCGTGCTCTTTATCCTTATCATTGCTATAACAGGGCATTATAAGACCAAGTACATTATTGGGAAAAGCACGCTGGCACAGTACTCCCAGCACCGAGGAATCCAATCCGCCGCTTAATCCCAGCACCACTCCCCGGCACCCGGCCGACATTACCGTATCCTCTATCCAGTACACCAGGTCACGGACCCGTTGTTTTCTATCCATGATGTCTCCTTTGCAGTCCGGTTTTGTTCAGTAGTATACTGGCTAGAAATACTCAGGTCAATGGTACTTAAATGCCAGCCGCTGATATCGTTCTGAACAATGCCCGCGTTCTAACTATGGATGCTGCCTGTCCGTTTGCCGGACTACTGGCGGTCACCGGTAATATTATATCATTTGTTGGCCCGGAAAGTGAACTGGGAGCGGTTACCGGTGCCGGAACAAAGATTATCGATTGCCGGGGCAAAACGGTGGTGCCCGGCTTTAACGATGCCCACCTCCACCTTTTTTCCCTGATAAGGAAGCTGCTCAGCATCGACGTCAGTCCGTCGGCGGTAGGCTCCATCGCGGATATTAAAGAGGCTATCCGCCGTAAAGCTGCCGGTACCCCGCCGGGAACATGGCTGAGCGGGACCGACTATAACGAGTTTTACCTGGCGGAGAAACGCTGTCCCACTCGCCGGGACCTGGATGAGGCAACCCCCGACCACCCGGTAGTCCTGACCCACCGTTCCCTCCACGCCTGCGTGCTCAATAGCCTGGCGCTCTCCCTGGCCAGCATCAATGGAGAAACGCCGGAGCCGCCCGGAGCCCGTATCGAGCGCGACCTGACTACCGGCGAACCGAACGGTATTCTTGTAGAGATGCTGAGCTATATCCGCAGCGAGGTAATGCCGCCTCTTTCCGATGCTGAGATGGATGAAGCCTTCGACCTGGCCGACCGGTATTTCCTTGCCAGCGGGATTACCTCTTTTCAGGAAGCGACGTACCGGAATGACCGCAGTCGATGGCGGATTGTCCGCAAATATAAAGACGCGGGTAAGTTGCGGTGTCGGATTTCAATGATGGCCGGGCCGGAAACAAGGCATCAGTTTCAGGAAGACGGCCTGATTACGGGGTCGGGTGACAGCCAGCTCCGACTGGGAGCCGTTAAAATCATGCTGGGCGAATCGGCGGGACAGGGGGAACTTACGCAGGAAGAGTTGAATAATCTTGTCCTCGACTGCCACCGGGTCGGCTTTCAACTGGCTTTCCACGCTATTACCGAGAACGCTATCAAGTCCGCCATTGATGCCCTGGAATATGTAAACGGTCATTCTCCCGTGAACGGCAGACGCCACCGTATCGAGCATTGCAGCGAATGCCCGCCGTACCTTTTAGAGCGACTTAATAAATTGGGGGCGGTTATCGTAACCAATCCCTCGACCATCTATTACAACGGCGAGAGATATCTGGCGACGGTAGACCCGGAACAGCTGCCGTGGCTTTACCGCATTAAATCACCGATGGAAAGCGGTGTTGTCGTGGCGGCCGCCTCGGATGCGCCGGTCTCGCCCGTAAATCCGCTGGCGGGTATCTACGGGGCGGTTACCCGCAAAGCGGCGTCGGGGCAGGTGCTGCTGCCGGAGGAACGTATAACGGTAAATCAGGCTCTGGCGATGTACACTACCAACGCCGCTTACGCTTCTTTTGAAGAAGATATAAAAGGCTCTATCTCACCCGGCAAGCTGGCGGACCTCGCGGTTTTAAGCGACGACCCTACCCGGGTACCGCCGGAAAAGATAAAAGACATTAAGGTGGAGATGACCATTATCGGTGGCAAGGTGGTCTGGGAAGCCTAGGTAGCGCCGATAGCTGTAGCTGTGGCGTAGGCCCGGGAGTGGGACAGGCTTACATCAATCTCTTTGATACCCATTTTATCCGCCACTGTCCTGGCGCGGCCGTTGAGCCTGATGAGGGGCTTGCCGGTGGGGTGGTAAAGCGTCTCGATTTCCCGCCAGGCCACTCCCCGGTTACCCGTCCCCAGCACCTTCATCACCGCTTCCTTGCTGGCAAAGCTGGCCGCCAGCGAATGGGCGCGGTGACCGTAAAGGCTTAGCTCAGCCTGAGTGTAAACCCGGTTTAAAAAGCGGTCGCCCCAGCGCTCGATAGTATGGCGGATTCT
>CAYNDI010000059.1:0-10951 GCA_964395955.1 uncultured Dehalococcoidaceae bacterium | reverse complement strand
GAGGGGTCAGGGGTGAGGTTTGAACGTGTTAACAGAACGTAAACGGAACCTGTTTGTATAAAACTTGACGGCAGATAGTAGGAAAACTGATAATAGTAAACCCGAAGCTATATATGTAACTTCGATGTATGCCTGCTTTTTATCTTAACAAGTACGGGTAATATATGTTGAAAATACGCCGCTATCAGCCACAGGACAACGAAATCGTTAAGGAACTGCATTACGCCGGACTGGCTCAATTCGGCGCGGCGGCAGACCCTTATCACGATAAAGACCTCGATGACATCGAGGGTGTCTATATCAATAATCGCGGGGATTTCCTGGTGGGTATTCACGGGAATGAAATCGTAGCGATGGGGGCTATCAGGCAGGCATCCGCGACCTGTGGTGAAATCAAGCGTATCAGAGTACGCCGCGACTGGCAGCGGCGGGGGTACGGAAAGACTATCCTGTTGAAGCTCATCGAGCTGGGAAGAGAACTGGGCTATACCGAGCTATGCCTTGATGCCACTATTAATAATACGCTGGCGCAGCGTCTCTTTGATAAATGCGGCTTCGTGGAGAATCACCGCGGCAAGGTCGGTATTTACGACCTTGTTTTCTATGAAAAGAAACTTAACGAAGGGAGTGACTGAAATGAACGCATCCTCTAAAGAGAAATTCCTGACACTCTGGAAGAAGTACTTCAACAACGCCCCGCTGCCCATCACCTTCTATTACACCGATGAAGAAGGCCACGGCGAGGTGCCCAAACACGGCTCATTGCCGCAGTGCGTTATCGGGGCGGTGGTCAAGGTGCAGGACGGGGAATCGCTGGCGCTGGACGTCGACGCCGTAGGATGCCCCGGGGGCAAACGGTACCTCGGCTTCACGGAAAATCTCATGCCCGGCTTCGAGTACTTCCTCTCCTGCGGGATACCCGGCAAGCTGGAAGGCGAACGCTACAAGAAAACGCCGGAGATGGTCAAAGAATACATGAAGAAACACGCGCCGGTGATGAAGGCCCCCGGCCGGTACATTGTCTTCAAAAGATGGGACAATCTGGAGGCAGGAGACAACCCGGAGGTGGTCATCTTCTTCGCCAGGCCGGATGTCCTCGCCGGGCTTTACACGCTGGCCAGCTTTGATGAAGCCGAACAGAACATGGTCATCGCGCCGTTCGGCTCCGGCTGCGCCAGCATCGTGCAGTATCCTTACATGGAAACAAAATCCCCGGCTCCAAAAGCATGTATCGGCATGTTCGATATCTCGGCGCGGCCTTTCGTGCCGGCGGACACGCTGACCTTCGCCGCACCCGTGAGCAAGTTCTCCAGAATGGTCGACAACATGGAAGAGAGCTTCCTCATCACGCCTTCGTGGGCGAAGGTGCAGAAAAGGATAAAATAGTCCGGCAAAATTGGGGGATAACCCTGTTGTTGTAACGGTATTAACGTTGTATCCTCGTTTCCGGAGACAGGGAACGAGGTATGATAGTCACCCGGAAAATAAACCTTGACACGAGCGTACCGGCCAACGGACTGTACGTGTCTGTTGTAAACATCACGCCGCAGATACAGAAACAGGTCGAAGAGGTTTATGTCGCCAACGGAATAGTGGCCGTGTTCATCGCGGCGACGACCGCGGCCATCGCCACCATCGAGTTCGAGCGTGGTCTGGTAGCCGACTTTCAGAAGATGTGGACGCGCCTGGTGCCTATGGAGGCCGTCTACGAGCACAAGTTCCAGTGGGAAGAAAATAACGGGTTCTCCCATGTCCGCGCCTCATTGCTGGGGCAGTCCCTGGTAGTACCCATCGCGGGGAGGCGGCTGACACTGGGTCAGTTCCAGCAGATAGTCCTGGTGGAATTCGATAACCGCTCCCGGTCAAGACAGGTTATCCTGCAGTTCATGGGAGAAGCCAGGGATTAGTAAGCCGCGCATTCATCCGGATGATTAAACACACAAATCACCGGGCAGATACCGGCTTTTCCTCCGGCGTCCCGTAGTCCCGCTTCGCAGAAAGCCAGTACCGCGAAATAATATAAGCCAGAATGCACAACGGGGTCTTCCACCAGTATGATACCGGAGATAAAATAACGAAAGCCCCCAGGCAAATCAACAGATAGACCGGCAATACCATGTCCAGCACGCGCCTGTAGCGGCGTCCCGGCAAATTCTCGGCGTAATTATCCAGATTTGAAACCATTAACGAGAGGCCGATACATACCGCGCCGACCGCAGGATAAAAGTAAAAGATGTAGCTCGTCCTGTCGGTAATAATGCTGACAGGTATCCAGACCAGGTAAGCCCCGATAAACCAGGCCAGCGCAAAAAACGATGCGCCATGACTCTTAATCGCCCTGTAGATAAGGAAAAGTACGGACGGAATAGTCAACGCCCACACCGGCGGGCTGATCATAGCCTGATAATTGGGTTCCTCCCGGTAGGTCAGGATTACCGGACGCAATAACCATTCCCAGGGGCGGCTGAGCATCACGGAGGCATTATTGGCGAAAGTGGCACCGGCGTTAATGTCTAACATGGTCGCCACTTGATGGAAAGGATTGAACCATTGATGCCAGACAGCGAAATCAAGCAGGGGCAACAGCAGAAAAAAGGTCGCCGGCGCCAATACTACCAGAGCTAAAAAACTCAGGGGCCTTTTTCTATTGATTATCAGCCAGTGCAGGATAATGATGAGTACCACCAGGG
Organism: uncultured Dehalococcoidaceae bacterium; assembly: GCA_964395955.1. Classification (GTDB taxonomy): domain Bacteria; phylum Chloroflexota; class Dehalococcoidia; order Dehalococcoidales; family RBG-16-60-22; genus CAYVPT01. The sequence continues at coordinate 8,261 of CAYNDI010000059.1, read as the reverse complement.
CACCGGTCAACTTGGACAGGGCCGCCAGACCGGCCATTACTCCGGAATAGGCATAACGGTTCCTCAGATAAAACCAGAGCGAAGCCATCATAAAAGTCAAACTGAAAACATCGAGCATAGCCACACCGGACTGGATAAAACTCAGATTCTCAAAAGCCAGCAAAAAAGTCGCCAGATAGGCATATTTACGGCTAATGTCGAGCGCGCGGCAGATGAGATAGAAAAATACCAGACCGATTATTCCGAATATGACCGAAAAGAAGCGCCACCCGAAGGGATTATCCCCGAACAGCCAGAGACCGGAGGCGATTAAAAGCTGTCCAAGGGGGGGATGGTCAACGCGGTCGGTGCCCAGGCCCTGCAGGATGTATTGGGCGGAGGGAACGTAATATTGCTCGTCGAAAACCAGCTCGGGGGGATGCATGATAACAGCCAGATGCAACGCCAGCACCACCAGGACCAATAAAATAACGCCGGTATATTCCCATTTACTGAGGCGGACTGATAACCGTCTGATTTTATCCATACTCATAAACTAAAAACCCATTCCCCGGAAACGCAAACAGAATCCTGGTCAAATTATTCTATCAGGGCAACTCCTTGTCAAGCTTTTCCGCGCAAGTCGGCATGATTTCTGGCGGAATCATAAGCCGATACAGGGTAAAAAGCTAAACATCTCAACATTGACAGTCCCTATGTCTGCATTTTAACATGATTGTATAAGCTATTAATCGATTTCATATTGTGGAAAGGGGGGACTGCCATGAGCCAGATAACTTTGGTACGCACCGGTGATAGAGCCGATGGCGTCAGAAAAGCCATCGATTTGCTGAAAATCAATCCGGTAAAAGATAAAGCGGTCGTCCTCAAGCCCAACTTTAATACCGCCGACCCCGCCCCGGGTTCCACCCATGCCGATACCCTGCGTTCGCTAATCATCGCACTTAAGGAGATGGGCGCCAGGAAAATAACGCTGGCGGAGCGGAGTGGACCGGGGCCCACCACCCGGGACAATATGGAGAAGAAGGGTATCTTTCACATGGCAAAGGAACTCGGCTTTGAGATACTCGACCTCCAGGCGATGGATAAAGACGGCTGGGTCCTGGTAAAGCCTGAAGACAGTCACTGGAAGGACGGCTTTCTTTTCCCCAGGATTTACCGGGAAGCGGAGTGCATCGTGCAGACGTGCTGCCTCAAGACGCACCAGTTCGGCGGGCATTTTACGCTGTCGTTAAAGTGTTCGGTGGGCATGGTGCCGCCGGGACTGGGCCCGGGGTCCGGGGAATACCCCTATATGAACGAGTTGCATACCTCGGAGTACCAGCGGCAGATGATTGCCGAGATAAACACGGCGTATCAGACCGACCTGATAGTACTGGACGGCGTGGAGGCTTTCGTGGATGGGGGGCCGCACATGGGCAAACGCGTTAAGGCGGACGTGATGCTGGCGGGTAACGACCGCGTGGCTATCGACGCCGTGGGGGTGGCGATTTTACGTTTGCTGGGCACCACGCCGGAGGTAAGCCGGGGCAAAATCTTCGAGCAGGACCAGATTAAACGCGCGGCGGAACTGGGACTGGGCGTAAAATCCGCCGGTGAGATAGAGATTGTGACAGGTGACAAAGAAAGCGAGGACTACGCAGAGAAGGTGAGGGAAATACTCCTGAAAGATTAGCCCCACCCCACCCCTCGGTTGTCATCTTTTCCCACCCAGCCGCCCTCGTGGCATCTACGGCTTATCCCGTAGTTCTATCCCCATCACCCCACCGCGAGTTTTAGGAAGGTATAAGCCCCACGTTTTTCAGAGGCATTTAAGAGGGGCGTCAGCCCCTCTTTCTTTTTTCTCCCCCTCTCCTTCACCCTGCCTCAGAAGGAGAGGGGGACTAAGGGGGTGAGGTAAAGAAATACGGATTGCTACGCTACGCTCGCAATGACAATTTGGGCGTTTTTGCCATTTGTCCCGCCTTTAAGCTACAATAAGCTGTTATGCTAGCTAAAGTGAACAGCGGAGCTATCGTGGGACTGGACGGGGCTATCGTTGAGGTGGAGGTGGACATATCCCAGGGATTGCCGGCCTTTACCATCGTGGGACTGCCGGACGCCGCCGTACAGGAAGCTAAAGAGCGTGTACGTGCCGCCATACGCAACTCCGGCGGAACTTTCCCCGTGAAACGTATTATAGTGAACCTGGCCCCGGCCGACCTCAAGAAAGCCGGGCCGGCCTACGACCTGTCCATAGCCGTCGGCATTCTCTTGAGTTCCGAGCAGGTCAGCGCCGGCGCCAATGACACCATGTTCCTCGGCGAGCTATCGCTGGACGGCAGCCTGCGCCATACCAACGGCGTCCTGCCGCTGGTCGCCCTCGCCCATGACGAAGGTATATCCAGCGTTATCGTACCGGAAGCCGATGTTAAAGAAGCCTCGCTGATTGAAGGAATTAATATCATCCCTATGACCTCGCTGTCACAGCTGGTCAGCTATCTGCAGGGAGAGATACCGGCTCCGGAATTCGACCGCAAGAACGTATCTACCGATACCACGCCATTATTAAATTACACCGACTTAGCCGATATCAAGGGACAGGAGCATGTCAAGCGGGCCCTTGAAGTAGCGGCGGCCGGGGGGCACAATATGATAATGAGCGGGCCGCCGGGCAGCGGCAAGACCTTACTTGCCCGTGCCCTGCCATCGGTTCTGCCGCCGATGACCAGCGACGAAGCCCTGGAGGTCACCAAAATTTACAGCGTCAGCGGCCTGCTCCCCGCGGATACCCCTCTCATCCGGCAGCGTCCCTTTCGCTCGCCGCACTATACCATTTCCAACGCGGGGCTGGTAGGCGGGGGCCACTTTCCCAGGCCGGGCGAGATTAGCCTCAGCCATAAGGGCGTCCTCTTCCTCGACGAGCTGCCGGAGTTCGGACACTCGCTGCTGGAGGTGCTTCGCCAGCCGCTGGAAGACAAGGCCGTTACGATAAGTCGCGCCCAGGGTACCGTCACTTTCCCTTCGAGCTTCATGCTGGTAGGCGCCATGAATCCCTGCCCCTGCGGCTACTACGGCGACCCCTTCCGCAAGTGTACCTGCCCGCCCAGCCTGGTTTCCCGTTATCAAAGGCGTATCAGCGGGCCGTTCATCGACCGCGTGGATATCTTCGTCGAAGTACCGCATATCGACTACGAAAAGCTGACTGACCAGCGTCGGGGGGAGACATCGGAAATAGTCCAGGCAAGGGTAACCGCCGCCCGTAACCGCCAGCTCGAACGCTTTAGAGGCACTAAAATCACCAGCAATGCCGAGATGACACCCGCCGAGATACGTGACTTCTGTCACGTCGAGGACTCCGCCCAGAGCCTGCTCCAGGCCGCTATGAAGCAGCTTTACCTCTCCGCTCGCGCTTTCCATCGAATCCTCAAACTGGCGCTGACCATTGCCGACCTCGAGAGCTGTGATACCATCAAAGCGCAGCACGTCGCCGAAGCCGTGCAGTACCGCCCCAGACGGACGGAGTAATATGGACAAATATCTAGAAAATAACAAAGCAGTCTGGAACGAGGCAACCCCTATTCATGAAAAATCGGCGTTCTATGATGTGGCTGGCTTTAAAGCCGGCAGATGTACTCTAAAATCCATCGAGCTTGAGGAAATGGGTGACGTAACCGGGAAGTCGTTGCTGCACCTGCAGTGCCACTTCGGGCTGGACACGCTTTCCTGGGGACGGCGGGGAGCTCAAGTAACGGGAGTGGACTTTTCCGGGGAGTCCATCAAGCTGGCGCGCAGGCTAAGTGAAGAAACCGGCATTACCGCCGATTTCATCTGCTCGGATATTTATGACCTGCCCGAGGTCTTGAAAAGCAAGTTCGATATCGTTTTTACTTCCTATGGCGTGCTGACCTGGCTGCCGGACCTTAAAAAGTGGGGGGAGATAGTGGCACATTTTCTTAAGCCGGGTGGGTATTTTTACATCGCGGAGTTCCATCCTATTACCATGATTTACGATGATTCTCCCGACAGCACGGAATTAGAGATTATACTCTCATATTTCCAGGGAGAAGAGCCCCTGAAATTCGACCCAAGCCACGATTATGCCTCCGGCGTTCCGGTAAAACACGGCACCTTTGAATGGCAGTACCCTTTAGGCGATGTAGTAACCGCTCTGATAAATGCCGGCTTGCATTTAGAATTCCTCCACGAGTTCCCGGTTTGCTGTTATAAAGGTCTACCGGTCATGAAAAAGGATGATGACGGCTGGTGGCGTATCGATGGCGACCCCATCCCACTGACCTTTTCCATTAAAGCTACTAAACCACTGTAAATTGACACTTACCTGAAAAGGATTATAAAATCAGGCTAGAGGCAGGCAGCAACGCCATCGCCACTCTTTTTTCCCTGCCATTACCCGGGAAGGAGCCAAATTCACCATGCCAAAAGTAGATTATAATAAATTACTGGTCAGGAAACCCGCCTATGAGATAGCGGTTGGTTTAGAGGGAAAACACAAGGGACACCAGGTTCCCTCGATGACCTACATGAGTAACGCCCTGGTTCCCGGTTCCAATACCTACGTGGAAGTGAGCTGGATATATGACGTACCCACCCCCAACCCCTATGTCTTCGAGCACGCCCATAACTACAACGAAATCGTCATGCATATCGGCAGCGACCCGGATGACCCGGAAGCCCTCGGCGGAGAAATGACCATAGAGGTCGAAGGCCAGCCCCTCACGTTCGACAGGACTACCGCCCTCTTCCTCCCCAAAGGCACCAGGCACGGCCCGCTGACCTGGAAAAAGGTCACCCGTCCCCACATCGAGATGACGGTAATGCTCGGCTGCGGGGACTTCGCCAAGGCCATGCCGGGCCGGACGGTGGGTAAATAGGAATCTCTTCCCGGTAGCAAAGCCGGGAATAATATATCGGCCAGAAAAATAGAAAGGAAATGTGTCAATGGGTAAATACGATAAATACATCTGCACCGAACTAAAACCCGACATCCCGCTGCCGCCCTACCGTGAATGGGAACGTGACATGATCGGCGACGGACCGTGGGAGGGTTACCACCGCTCCCTGGAGCACGTCGTCTGGACGGACGCCAAGGTCATCCCCGGCTGCTTCTACTCTGAAATGGTCTGGCAGTGGAGCGAAAAATACCCCGGCATCAGGCCGCGTCCGGTGCTGACCCCGGAGCAAATCGAAGCGATGAAGGATAAGCCCGGCGCCCAGGGCGTTCCGCCCCACGCCCATCCCTTCCCGGAGTTGCTTTCCTTCTTCGGGACAGACCCGGAACACCCGGAGGACCTGCGCGGCGAGGTGGAGTTCTGGATTGAGGACGAAAAATACGTATTCAATAAGAGTTTCGTTCTCTACATACCCGCCAATGTCGTCCACTGCCCGTTTAAGATGCATATGGAAGACTCCTTTTTCCATTACACCATCGGACCCGGCGGCGAGTACGTCTAGCCCCCGGCCAGAATAACAGAGAAAGGAAACGATCATGGCTAGAAAACACGAAAAGCTGTTCGTAACCCGGGACAAACCCGGATATCAGTATCCCGACTACATGCATTTCGACCCGAATACCACGCGGCGTTCGGTGTATATCGACGAGACTACCGTCGAAGGAGCGGAGTTTGGCTGCGAGAATATGTGGCTGCTGCCCGGTCACCCTGAAGAGCGGAAAATCATGGACGCCAACACCCAACCTTACGACCGTTACTTCGGCTTCTATAGCAAAAACTATGAGAATATCCGTGACCTCTGCGCGGAAATGGAGGTCTACATCGGCGGGGAAAAGCACGTCGTCAAGAGAAGCGGCGCCATATTCATTCCGGCTAACCTGGAGGTCGGCCCCTGGACGTTCCGCAACATCACCCAGCCCATCTTCTTTACCATAGAATTTCCCTGTGGTGAGGGTCTTCAAAAGAAATACAACTAGTTAGAAGCGACCCGGTAATAACAGCCGGTGGGTTTACCCGCCTTAATTCTGTTTGATAAAGAGGTGGTTTATGCCTGAAACCAAGTACGGAAAATACATCGTAAGCGAGCTTAAACAGCCCGCCGCCGAAGCGCCGTGGAATCCGCCTATAACGGCGGCGGGAAAAGGGAGAGGGGGCCGGGTGCTCTTCCTGGATAGTGATATCGTGCCGGGGGCCTTCTACATGGAGTGTGTCTGGGTCATGCCTCGGCCGCCCCTCACCGAAAAGGAAATCGACGCGGCTAAAAAAAGGGGGCCCGGCTCTCATGCCCACGACTACGACGAGGTGATAGCCTTCTTCGGGACGGACACCAGCGACCCGTACGACCTGGGCGCCGAGGTCGAGTTATACCTGGGGGATGAGCGGCATATTATCAATAAAACCAGCCTGGTCTTTATACCGGCAGGCCTCAAGCACTGTCCGTTGACTTTCTTGAGGGTAGAGAAGCCTGTGTTCCACTATACCACCGGGCCGGGCAAGATGTACTTTTAAAAAAGAAAAGAAAATCCCGGGGGCATCATCTCAACCTCCGGGACTTTTTTATCTTATCAGTTTACAGCTCAGGAACCAACTATAGCCCAGGCAATCAGGCCTATTATCGCCATCAGGATTCCCAGGCTCAGGGCAATCCACCCGCCGGCTTTCAGGGCACCGGGCTGCGGGCGTTCCGGCCAGTGAGATATGAACTCCCTCACGTCGGTATGAGTCGTCAGGGCTTCATCCATTTTCTTTTGTTCCTGCCTGCCCCACAGTACACTGGCAATACCCAGTATAATAAATACACCGCCAGCAATGGCCAGAATCGCCCATTCCGACATGGATTATCAACCCCCTGAACCGGATTATTAATGTTCACTATAGGGTATCGGAACGCAATTTGCAACAGGCGGACCGGTATGGTTGCTACGGCCCGCCCGTCTCCAGCAAGTCTGTTTATTTTACTTCGGCGGTAGCGCCGGCATCCTCGAGTTTCTGCTTGGCAGTGGCCGCTTCTTCCTTGCTGACGTTCTCTTTCACCGGTGTGGGCGCGGCTTCCACCAGGTCTTTGGACTCCTTCAGTCCCAGGCTGGTCAATTCGCGGACGGCCTTGATTACGTTGATTTTATTGGCACCGAACTCTTTAAGAATAACGGTAAACTCCGTCTGTTCCTCGTCCGCCGGGGCTGCTTCCCCGGTTGCAGCCGCTGCCGCTACGGCGACAGGTGCCGCGGCGCTTACGCCGAACTCGTCTTCAAAAGACTTTACCAATCCTGCTAATCCAAGTACTGACATGCCTTTGACAATTTCCTTAACCAATTCTGCTCGTTCGGGCTCCGCTAAGTCTTTAATAGAGTCCATGATTTTGTCAATAGCCGCCGATTTCTTGGGCTTTTCAGCTTTGGCTGCTTTAGGTTTTTCGGCTTTAGCTGCCTTCGGCTCTTTGGTCTCTTCTTTTTCCGGCGCGGGTTCTTCAGCCTTCGCTTCTTCCGGTGCGGGCTCTTCAGCCTTCGCTTCTTCCTGCTTTACTTCGTCTGCCATTTTACGCTCCCTCCAGTTGTTTGATTCTAGCCTGCAATACACCCATGATGCCGCGGATAGGTCCCGCCAGTACATTTACCAGGCCGTAGATGGGACTCTGCAGGCCGGCCATTACCTGCGAGATGAGTACTTCTTTCGACGGTAATTTCGCCAGGGTTTCTACCTCAGCCGAGCTTAAAACCCTGTCTTCCAGCCAGCCTCCCTTGATATTTAAAATCGACTTTGTGCTGCGGATGTAATCGGCCAGGACTTTTGCAGCCCCGTGTGATTCGCTGTAATCGAAAGCTATGGCTATCGGACCCTCGAAAGAATCCGCCAGGTTGTCTATGCCGCTCCCACGGGCGGCTATCTGGGCCAAGGAATTTTTCACGACCCGGTATTCAATGCCCGATTTTCTTAATTCCCGGCGCAATTCGGTTATCTCGGCCATGGTTAATCCCCGGTAGTCCGTAAGGACACCGAGATTACACCGGGACAGCGCGTCCTGCAGGCTTTCGACTATTTCCCTTTTCTTTTCCGTTGCCATGGTTCAAACCTCCGGCAATACTTCTGTAAAAACCTTTGCTTTATACAAATAAAAAGTCCCCGTGCCTGGTGCACGAGGATTTGAAAACACGGGGGTATTTCGTTATGGTTTCATCCTCGGCAGGCACTTAATTAAGTCCCGATAGATTCGGGACACCCGCTGTCTGGGGATTCTTTATTCAACTGTTAACGGTTAATTATAACACGGCGGTGGGGTGGTGTAAAGATTTGGGGGAGGGTGGTACTTTT
>CAYNDI010000058.1:2030-11052 GCA_964395955.1 uncultured Dehalococcoidaceae bacterium | reverse complement strand
CCGACTCCCCTTCTGGATAAAAACAGCGTCTCCCTCACCGACGTCAATAAAGCTCACATGCAGGTCATCATCGGGCATGGTTACGGCCGTATAGGAAACCAGTATCGCCAGTATCAGTAACGGCAGGATAGCCCACTTAATGCTCCGGGACAGTCCGAAAGAAATATTTACTCCCGCCTTCATAACGCCGGCCGCCCCGGACATCATGCTGCGCAACCTTTGCCAGCGGCCGTGAAGCCAGACAGCAATCGCCAGCACCACATAATAGCCCGCGATGAATACCAGACTGACCGAGCTGACTTCGACCGACGATACCGACGGCGCCGCCAGTCCGCTGACAATCAGCATCATATATGTCAGGAAAGGCCAGGCCAGCCAGCCGATAATCTGGGCAACCGCCAGCGAGGCCAGCCCCAGTACAGCCGTCAGAGTCCCGAATATGATAACAACCGGCAATGCCGGAAGGGCCAGAAAGGTAGCTAACGGGCCCACCAGCGAAAAAATGCCAAAATAATAGGCGATTAAAGGCCAGACCGCGGTAATTGCCCCCAGTGTGGCGCTCAAGGTATCGATAATAACGCCGGTAAAAGAAACCAGGGCACCTTCTTCACCAAGCCGGGCGGTGATTATGCTCCTTCCCCAGCTACGGAGGACAGGAAAGATAAAGACCAGTCCGGTCATCGCCAGGAAGCTCAACTGGAAGGAGGCATCTCCCAATATATAGGGGTGGATACCGACCATCACCGCCGCGGCGAAGGTCAACGCCACCATGGCGCTGCGCTGCCGGCCCAGGGCTTCGGCGATGAGAAAAAGGCTGGCCATGATAGCTCCCCGTATCACCGGAGGATTCATTCCCGTGATTATGGCATAGAGCCAGACAGCACCGAAAGCCAGCCAGACGTAGAGGTAGTGCCTCCGCCCGAACAGCCAAAGTCCGATACCAAGCAGGATACCGGCCATGATACCGAGATGAAGACCGGAAATCGCCAGGAGATGGGCGGTGCCGCTCCGGGAGAAATCGTCCCTCAGGTCCTGAGGAATGTTGCCGCGGATACCCAGGATAATACCCTGGGCTAAAGACGCCTGCGGCTCGGGGAGTACCTGCGTCAGGGTCTGCGCCAGATTTTCCCGCCAGGAATAAACCCGGGCCAGCGGCGGAAAACCCTGCCCGGTATCCAGCACCTCGATTTCCGGGTAAAGCATGGTGGTATGGATACCCTGATGCGCCAGATACCCGCGGTAATCGAAGTCGTCAAGCTGCGGCGGCGTCCGCAATTCACCGGTCACCCGGAGAACATCGCCGTACTGATAGGCGGGGTAGCGGGGCACGAAAACCAGTACCGTACCTTCGATATCCTGCCAGGCCGTATCCAGTTTGATAACACTAGCCGACAGGGTAAGGTGAGTGGTCTGGTCTCTCACATCGGGGGCACTGACAAGCTTTCCTTCAATCTCGAAAGCGCCGCGGTCGTTATAGAAACGGACCTGGTTTTCGTTAACAATATTAACGCTGGAATATGAGTAGGCGGCCGCCGCGACGAAGAGAACGATTCCCAGACTGAACAGGATTATCCACTTATAATATTTCCGGGTAAAAAAGAACAACAATAAAGGAGCCAGTCCGAACAGATAGAATATCCAGGGTAAATGAAATTTATAACCGATGAAAATACCGAGAACCCAGGTGCAACTTAAAAAGACAAGTACCATAATTGCCTATCTTAAAATCAGTCGCCGACGGTTATCAGGTCTTTGATGAGTTCGAAAGTGGCGTCTCCCAGTCCATCTACTTTCAATATTTCCCTGGTATCGCGGAAGGGGCCGTTCTGCTGACGGTAACCCACAATTGCCTGAGCCCTGACCTTGCCGATGCCGGGTAATGCCGCCAGCAGCCAGGCATCAGCAGTATTGATATTGATTTTCTGCAGCGCCGCCACCTCGCCCTGCCCGGCAATGACAATCTCAATATTAGCGAGGTCGGCGTCTCCGGTTAAGCCGCCGGCCGCCCGTACTAAGTCATCAATATCATCTCCGGCGTATAAAGGATAGCTGCCGGGATTATTGACTTCACCACCGATATACACCGTTCCTTCCAGCGGGCGGTCAGGGACGAGGGATATTTCTATAGCCTGGTCCTGATGGTACTTCAAACCGATATAGACGCCACCCACGATGATGATGACTGCCAGGACGGCAGTTATCAGGGTCCAGCCGTTAATCAATCTGCCTGCTTCCATCGAGAGTCCCCTTGTTCAGAGAGCTTATTTTAAGCTACCGGGAAATACCCGATACGAGAAGTACTCTTTGCCATATGGCGAATCCTAACCGGTATTATTTCCAGCAGGGACAAACGGGAAAGGAGAGGATAACAATCTTGATAAGTTGTAACCCGATAAAATAACACGGGTAGTTATACTATATCAATATTGACAACGTAAAATTAAATACCGCTCAGAGCGTTACGCAGGGCTTCTTCCGATTCCGGGGTAGTTACCGCAATAATCTGGTCTCCCTCTTGAAGCACGGTATCGGAAGTCGGTATGCGGGCATTACCCTCAGCGGGGATGATAATAGCCAGATTACTCTCCTTGGGTAAGGAGAGTTCCTTGACCGTCTTACCAACTGTGGTCGATTCCTGGGAAATTTTCACATCGACGATTACCAGACCTTTCTCATCAATCGTCAACAGGTGCGTCAGCGGATGGGTGGGCACTTCCCGTTCAATCGTTTCCAGAATAAGGTCGGTGGTGCTGATGGTAACATCGACGCCCAGCTTTTTAAAGAGGTCGGCATTCTGCGGGTTGCGCAGGCGCGCGATAGTGCGGGGCACGTTATGCTTGTGCTTGGCGACCTGGCAGGCGACCAGGTTATCTTCATCATCACCGGTCACGGCTATAAGCATATCCGCCCGGCCTGTGCCAACCTCGGCCAGGGTAGCCGCTTCACAGCCATCGCCGCGGAAACAAACGCTGCCCATTTCATCGGTAATAGTTTTGCAGATACGGGCATCCTTTTCGAGCACGAGTACTTCATGCCCTTCAATAAGTAAAGCCTTGAGCAGGTAATATCCCAGACGCCCGCCGCCAATAACAATTATGTACATTTATTTATTTCCTGAGTCCTCTATTTTTTCTCTGAACAGCTGGGCAAAAACCTTGGTGGGGCTGAGTGTTTCCAGTCCCAGAGCGCTGTACATCTCCTCACGGAGCGGGTCATAGATACGGCAGACCACCCTGGGGACATTATAGACGTGTTTGGCAATCTGGCAGGCCATGACATTGCGGTTATCGCCCTGGGTCATCGCCACGAAGACATCGGCCTCTTCAATGCCGCCTTTTTTCAGGGCTTCCTCGTCGATGCCATTACCGAAGAGGGCGGTGCCGCCGAACGAAGATGGTAACCTGCGGAAACTGTACGTATCGATATCCAGTACGGTAACATCATGGCCGTCTTCATCCAGCAAGGAAGCCAGCCTGGCGCCAACCCGGCCGCACCCCATGATAATTATTCTCATATGATAATATAACCTTATATTTCTATTGCTGGTAGAGTATAACCGGACAGGGAGAATTTTTCAACACATAGGGAACGATATTCCCCAGGCTGAACTGCCCGAAGCGTCTTTTATAGGAAATACCCATTAAAATCAGGCTGACGCCTCTTTCCACGGCTTCATCGACAATGGCCGGGCCGACTTCCCGGGCCTGAAGTACACCGGTCTCAACTTCGTAGTCCTCTTCTTCAGCGATGCCCTCCACCCCGTCGAGGATTTCCTCAGCTTTTTTTATCTCGGAATCGATTTCGGCGTCCAGGGGCAGGACCCGCTTGATAGCCACCACGAAGACTCCCCAGACTTTGCCTTTATCCTTTTTAGCCAGCCGGCAGGCCAGTCTCACTGTCTCTGCATCTACCTCGGTGCCGGCCACCGGCACCAGGATTTTTTTAAACACCGATACCTTCCTGGACGTTTTTGATTAACAGTGGGTATTATAACCCTATTATCAAAAATCCACAATACCCTTTTAGTACATTTTTTATTTCTCGGGTTTTATCTTCCATTCCTCTGAAGGTTTAGGACGCCGCCACCGGTAGAAAATATAGATTATCAGGCCGATGACCATCCAGCCCAGACCAACCCAGCGACTGTAGGCTTCGGTAACCAGGATTAGGAGCCATATCGCCGTCGTTGCCAAAAAGCCTATTATCGTGCTTACCGGCAGTTCACGTCCCTTAATCCGTATATTCCAGCCGAGTTTAAACGGACGCGGCATCTCCGGTTTTTTGATACGCAGTCCGATAATGGAGGCATGGGAGAACATAAAGGCGAGCAATGAGCCGACGGCGTATAGCGCCCCCATATTAGCGAAAACGTCCGTGGCGAAAAATCCCGGCAGCAGTATGACCATGGCTATTATGCTGAATACAATAATGGAAATATAGGGTGTTTTAAAGCGTTTGTGTATGCGGCTGAGGGCCGGGGGCACCAGCTTGTGAGTCCCCTGCGAGAAAGCCAGCCGTGAGATACCGATAAGCCCGGCATTGGTGGCGATTAATAATATGGTGCCGGCCAGTACGGCGATGAGGGGTTTCAGGATAATCCTTATCATTTCGACGGGGATATAGAAGGCGATGCCGGCCACCGGGTCTCGGGCCCATTCCGTGGCCAGTTCTTCAACGGGCATGGCTGAAAGGGATACCAGGGAAATACCGGCGAAGATAACCAGAACGGCGACAATCATCATCACCAGGGCCCGGGGTACACTCTTCTCCGGTTTCTTGGTCTCTTCCGCCATCTGCGACATCGTTTCGATGCCGGTATAGGCAATAGTTGCCAGCGCAATACCGATAACCAGGTTATCAAAGGTAGGCCAGTTATCGATAATGCGGTGAAATAACACCGTGGGATTAAAGAGGAGTATAAAGCCGATGACCACCAGCGAGACCTGTGTCAGGATATCCAGTACGGTGGCGCCGACGTTTATAAAGGAAGTCTCGCGGATACCGACGACGTTCAATAACATGAGAAAGAAGACGATACCGATAGAAGTGAAGGTGCCGATAACGGGGGACATCTTAAAGGGTTCCCAGAAAAAGCCCAGGTAAGGCGGTATGGTAAAAGCGGAGATAGAAATGGTGACGATATAGCTCAGCATCAGCGCCCAGCCGGCGATGAATCCGGCGGTATCACCGAAGGCATGCCGGGCAAAGCTGGCCGAGCCACCGGCTTCCGGCAGCGCCGCCGTACCCTCGGCATAAGTCAGGGCGGTGAATATGAAAAGAATCCCGGCAATACCCAGGGCTACCGGAGTAGCTCCCATAGCCACCAGGGCGACGATACCCAGAGCGTAATAAATGGAAGAACCTACGTTACCGTAGCCGGCGCTGAAGACAGCGGGAATCCCCAGTACTCTCCTCAGGCGAAACCGTTTTATTCTCCGGGGGCGAAAAACCCTATCGCCTGGCTTGGGCTGCCAAGTATCGGACATACGACATCATTTGAACAGACAAATTCACTGCCTATTATAGACTATAAAGCAGACTATATACAATTACGCCGTTCCCCGTCAATACTTCATACCTACATGTTGAGACTTGACAAATGGCTCTTTTTTTTCTATAATAGTGCCAATTAGCACTTTATTCTTGAAATTTTGCTGCGATGATAATCAAGACAAGGGTCTTTGAAATGGCCAATGATAAGTACCACAGCCTGTCTGACCTGGCGGGAGCGATGGGACTCTCGGTAAGTCAGCTCTATCGCGTACGCGATGGAAAACGAGGTATAAACCAGAAATTTATCATCGGTGCCAAGAAAGCCTTCCCCAATGCCAGACTGGACGAACTCTTCTACTTTGTTGACGGACAGTCCTCTTCAAGAAAATAAGCAGTCAGGGTTCTCAGCTATCAGGAATATGCCGTTGGCTATCTCGCGAGTCCGGTATCTATGATAAAGCTGTGAGCGACCGTACTTAAATCTCGGTATCTTCAGGCTCGATTTTACGCAGCGAATCCATGTTTTCCATACGGTCGATATAAAGCACCCCGTTCAGATGGTCAATCTCGTGTTCCAGTGCCTGAGCCAGCAGCCCTTCCCCCCTGATACGGACGGGCTTTCCATTGAGGTCAATGCCTTTTGCCGTCACCACTTCCGCCCGGTATAGCTGTCCTACATAACCCGGGACACTGAGGCAGCCCTCGGTGACGAGACGCTGGCCCTTGCGGCGGACTACTTCCGGGTTTATCAGGATGATGTCTTCTTCTTCCGGCATACAGATGACAGTAGCCCGCAGGGAAACGCCCACCTGAGGGGCGGCCAGTCCCACCCTGCCCTCTTCGGCATGCAATGTCTCGCGCATGTCGGTTATCAGTTTCTTCACCGATTTATCAATTGAACTGATACGCTTCGTTTTTCGCCTCAGTATCGGGTCAGGAATAGTGGTGATGGATAGAACCGCCATACGGTCTCCTCCACGAGTGATGATATATGTCAATAATGTTATTCGTTCTTATATAAGTTTACTGAATCAGGCCCATCGGGTCAATATCTACTGTCCAGCCCTGAGGAAAAACCATGGGTGATAATAACGCGGATAACTCAAAGCCGCGTAAAATAAGCTGCCAGCGGAACCGGCCCCGGAGACGGTGGATGAAAGCCGGGGCGGGACCGATGACTTCGATACCGCCGATGCCCCTGGCAGCGATTTCCTCAACGAGTTGTTTTTTCATTTTTTCCGCCTCCCGCTGGGAGACCGCATCGTTGGTATGGACATAGGCCAGCCGTGCCAGACGGGTAAAGGGGGGATTGCGAAGCTGCCGGCGATAGGCTATCTCCTGCTCGTAAAAAGAGGCGTAGTCGTGCCGGGCGGCTGCCTGTATGGCATAATGCCGCGGGGAAAAGGTCTGAATAATGACCCGGCCCCCCGAAGTACCGCGGCCGGCCCGGCCGGAGACCTGACTCAATAATTGAAAGGTACGCTCGCCGGCGCGAAAATCGGGCAGGTTGAGCGAGGTATCGGCGTTGACTACCCCCACCAGAGTTACCGAAGGTATGTCCAGTCCCTTGGCTATCATCTGGGTACCGATGAGAATATCGGCTTCGCGATTGCGGAACTTTTTCAGAATCACTTCATGGGATGTCCTGCCGGTGGTAATATCGCTGTCCCAGCGGAGCTGCCGGGCGCGGGGGAAGTTAAAGCGTACTTCCTGCTCCAGCTTCTGGGTACCGGCGCCCAGGAATTTCAACTGCCGCCTTGAGCAGCCGGGGCATAACTCGGGGACCGGTATTTTATAGCCGCATTGATGGCAGGTGAGTACGTCATCGGCGATATGCTGGGATAGCGGTACCTCGCAACGCCGGCAGCGCAACACGAAACCGCAGCTCCGGCACTGGATGAAGGTGGCGCCGCCCCGCCGGTTTAAAAATAGAATTATCTGCTCTCCGGCGGCGACAGCTTCGTTGATGGCGTGTGTTAAAGACCGGCTGAATATGCTGCGATTCCCCGCTTTAAGCTCCTCCCGCATATCCACGACCTCGACCCGCGGCAGGGGCGACCCGGCAGTGGGAACAACGCGTTCCGGCAATGTGAGGAGTCGATACTCACCGTTTTGGGTACGGTGATAGCTCTCAACGTCCGGCGTGGCGCTGCCCAGAAGCACGGATGCCCCGGTCAACTCTGCCAGCTTAATTGCGACTTCACGAGCGTGATAACGGGGAGAGTTGTCCTGCTTATAGGTCCATTCGTGCTCCTCATCGATGATTATCAGTCCCAGGTCCGGCTGCGGGGCGAAGACAGCGCTCCTCGACCCGATAACGACATCGAAGTCGCCGTTGCGGATGCGGTGCCACTCGTCATATTGCTCACCCAGTGACAGCCGGCTGTGCAGCACCGCCACGCGCTGGGGAAAACGGGCGGCAAACCGCTCGATAGTCTGTGGTGTCAGGGAAATTTCCGGCACCAGGGCGATGCCCTTTTTGCCCAGCTTTACCGTCTCGGCCAGAGCCTGCAGGTAAATCTCGGTCTTGCCGCTGCCGGTAACGCCGTGTAGTAGAAAAACGTCGGGCGCAGCGTTTCCCCTCACCACTCGATTCAACTCATTTTTAATAGAGTTAAGAGCCGACTGCTGGTCGGGCGTGAGGGATAGCGGCTGTGATGGGATTATATTTTCGTAGGAAATCGGCTCACGCCTGACATCGACTTCCTGATATTGAACCAGACCCCGGCCCACGAGAGCATCGGCGACGGCCTTGCTGCTGCCGGTTTCCCGCCGGGCTTCCGACCAGGCAACCGGAGTCCTTTTTTCGACTAAATACCGGAAGAGAGCGGCCTGTCTGGCCGGTAACGGCGACGCTTTGCTGATATCGCCCGTCAGACTCAGGTAAAGCTCTTTCTTTGGCTTTATCCTGACCGGCCCCAGCTCGTAGCTCCGGCCAAGAAGCCCCTGCCTGACCATCGAGGAGACGAGGGTCGATGCCTTTTTCTTACCGAGGGCTTTCTCGATTATTCTTGTTTCTACCCTGCCCTGCCCGGAAAGGAGGTCGAGGATTTTACTCTGGTCGTCATCAAGAGAGGCGAGTTCTATATCAGAACGCCCGGCGATGATAAAAGAAACGGTTTTCCGCTCGAATCCCGGGGGCAGCATCAGGGCCACGGCATCGAAAAGCGGTGAAAGGTAGTAATCGCTTATCCATCTTGCCAGTGACAAATGCTGTGGCGACAGCACCGGGCGCGACTCGATGACGTCGATAATATCACGGGTATCTTCTACGGCGGGGTGGGGACTGAGTTCCAGGACAACACCCTGGAGGACTCTCTCCCCGAAAGGGACCAGTACGGCCTGTCCTTCCCGGATATCCATACCGGCGGGAATGGCATAGCTGAAAGCCCGGTGCCGGGCGGCCGGCGAATTGACACTAACCTCAGCGTATCTCATTCCTGACTCCAGAAGACGGTCATGACGGTACCCGGCATCGGAGGTTTTATTTTACAGATACTATTGTTATGTTTCTTTTTCCTGGTCTTCG
>CAYNDI010000058.1:0-1930 GCA_964395955.1 uncultured Dehalococcoidaceae bacterium | reverse complement strand
GCTACAGGCTCAATTAATTCTTCTTCCGGAGGTTCTGCCAGCAGTTCCTCCCCTACCTGCTCCCTGACCTTCCTCTCGACACGTTTTATCTTGCGCCGGGCTTCTTTGCCGCTGAGTCCGCGCAGATAATAAAGACGGGCACGGCGGACCTTGCCCTGGCGGACTATCTCCACTTTTTCCACCAGCGGCGAATTGAAAGGAAAAGTGCGTTCGACGCCCACGCCGTAGGCGACATGTCTGACAGTAAAGCCGGCACCGTTGCCGCCACGCCTTATTTTGATGACGACACCCTGTAAAACCTGGATACGCTCTTTGCCGCCTTCCACTATCCTGGCACTGACCTTGACCGTATCACCGGGGGCAATATCAGGGATTTTAGGATTCTTCTTTGTTTCAACCAGAGATGAGACGTCCATGTTTTTACTCCCTATTCGTTGTTAGCCCGGGACCCCGATTTATTCGGGGTCGTCAGGCGTTCGACCAGTTTTTTATCTTCAAGACCGAGATTGGCTTTATCTAAAAGGTCCGGGCGGCGTTCCAGAGTGCGACGGATAACCTGCTCGCGACGCCACCGAGCAATTTCGGCATGATTCCCGGAAAGCAACACCTCCGGCACCGTCCAGCCGCGGAAATCAGCGGGGCGGGTATACTGGGGGTATTCCAGCAGGCCGGCAGCATGGGAATCTTCCAGCGGCGATGCTTCCGAACCGAGTACCCCCGGCAGCAGCCGGAGGACGGCATCGATAACGACCATGGCGGGTACCTCTCCGCCGGTCAGAACGTAGTCGCCGATACTTATCTCGTCGGTAGCCAGGTGTTCGCCTACCCTTTCATCGACACCTTCATAGTGACCGCAGATAAATACCAGGTGGCGCTGCCGCGAAAGTTCCAGGGCGACTTCCTGAGAAAAGGGGCGTCCCCGGGGGCTCAACAGGATAACCGGTAATTCATTTGGCGCTTCAACCCCGGCCTTGATATCTTCCACCGCTTCGAAAACAGGACCGGGCTGGAGCACCATGCCGGCCCCGCCGCCATACGGGTAGTCATCGGCGGTATGGTGTTTATCGTGGGTATAATCACGGATATTATGCAGGTCAAGACTGACCAGCCCGTTATCAATAGCCCGCTTGAAAATCCCGAAACTGAAAGGAGCTTCGAACATCTGCGGAAATAGCGTTAAGATATCGATTCGCATAACCCTGACCTACCCCGGAGTACCGATGGTATGCTCCGTCACCTCTCCCTTGATTATTTCCACAGCATGAGGAATAGCGGGTAATATCACCTCAAGACATTCCCGGACCGCTTTCGGGCTGCCCGGCAGATTGATGATAAGGCACTCACCCCGCAGGCCCGCCACCGCCCGGCTTAACACCGCCATGGGTGTCTTCTCCAGGGACTTGGCCCGCATTGCCTCGGCAAAACCGGGAACTTCCTTATCTATTATTGATAGAGTTGCCTCCGGGGTGACGTCCCGCCGGCTCAACCCGGTGCCGCCGGTGGTCAGAATAACGTCCACCTCACCGCCATCAGCCCATTCCGTAAGCCTGGCGGCGATAGCATTACCCTCATCGGGTACTATTTCATATTTTATGACAGCGCTTTCCAGTCGCGAGACAGCCTCCCGGATTACGTCGCCGCTTTTATCCTGGCGCTGCCCCTGCGAACCTTTGTCGCTGATGGTGAGTATACCGAAATTAATCATCGCCATTCCATACAAAACAAATTATATTGTATCACATCTGAGGCTTACGATGGAAGTACCCGGGCGACAGGATACGTTTACTTTGGGTCGATACACTCAAGCCCCACCCCCTCTTTCCCCTTTTTCGTCTTTTATCTTTTCCCACCCCTGCCGCCCTCGTATCATTAGCTGCATAGCTCGGTAAAATACTCCTGAAAATCCCCGGCGGTGGGGAGAAAAGGTGGT
>CAYNDI010000057.1:0-11165 GCA_964395955.1 uncultured Dehalococcoidaceae bacterium | reverse complement strand
GATTGAAATATATTATTGCCTATGGACAAAACCGGATTTTCGCTTTATAATTTCAGATGCATATCCTCTCATCATCATGATACGATAGATAACACAGGGGGCAGCAAAGGGCACCGGACGTCCGGGTAAAATTTTAAGCAGGAGGAGGGAATTATGCCGCTGTATATTATGATGACCAACCTTACCGACGAAGGCAGAAAAACAGTCAAAACCAATCCTCAGAGGATAAAGGAAGTTAATAAAGAAGTTGAAGCAATGGGTGTCAAAATACTGGCACAGTATGTTACGCTGGGTCAATACGACTTCATCAATGTCCTTGAAGCACCGAACAATAAGACCATTGCCAAGGTAGCGACGGAACTCGGTTCCCGCGGCACCCTGCAGACCAACACTCTGGCTGCCTTGACGCTGGACGATTATATCAATAGTATAGGAACGTGAAACGGGCGTTGTTAAAAGTCCCGGTGCCCTTTTGCCGCCGCAGGTATGCCCGCCCAGACTATTCCGGGGAGGACAACTATTAGACCTCTAAGTTACACCCAGATTTCTCTCTACCGGTCATGCCCCTTGTGTTATAAATTACAGTATATCGACGGCCTGAAAACGAAAGCCAAGTCGTATTTCAGCTTCGGTACCACCATGCACTCCTCTATCGAGTTCTTTTTCAGGGTAAACACGCCGCCGCCGCCTGCTCTCGAAGAGTTGCTTCAGTACTACGAACAAAACTGGCTTTCGCAGGGCTATGAAACGCCGGAGGATGAAGCCGGATATAAGGAATACGGCAAAGAGATACTGAAGCGGTTCTGGGAGATTCACAGCGCTGACTTCCGCCTGCCGGTAGCCCTGGAACGCAGCTTTTATGTCGATATCGAGGGTATCAAGCTCCGCGGCTTTATCGACCATGTGGATAAACTGGACAGCGGCGCCCTTTCGGTAATCGATTACAAGACGAATAAGGACCTGTTTACCGCCGATTACCTGGCTAACGACCTCCAGTTGACGATATACCAGCTGGCCGCCGAGCAAACCTGGCAGCTCCCGGTGGAAAAGCTGACCCTCTATCACCTGCGTTCGAACACCGCCTGCACCTGCCCGCCGCGGAGTCCGACACAGCTCGAGCAGGCCCGGCAGCTGGTGCTGGAAGTAGCGGAGAACATTACTCAGGGCATTTTCCCGGCGGTGGAGAGCCAGAACTGTCCCTGTGATTTCCCCGAGCACTGCCCTTACTACCGCCACCAGTACTTAGCCGCAAACCCCCAGCCGGCCCGCCAGGAACCGCTGCCGGGCATCGCCGCCATCGATGCCGTCGAACGCTATGCCGAACTTCAGGCACAGATAAAAGAGCTGCAGACACAGCTTGAAGAGACCAGGCAGACCATTATCGAGTACTGCCGGAAAGAAGGTCTGAACCGGGTCTTCGGCAGCGAGTACGATATTACCTGCAAACTAACCGAGAGGACAGGTTTTACCGAGGAAGAGGTCAGAGCCCTGCTGGAACCGGAGGGGCTGTGGGAAAAAGTGCTGGGCTTCGACCCCTCGCTGCTCAAACAGCTTATGTCCGACGAAAAAACACCTGCCGAAATCCGTAAGAAGCTGGAATCGCTGCGGCGGGTTACGGATACCTACCCTCAACTCAGGCTGCGTAAACGTACCGGGGAAGAAGAATAGTGTTTTGCAGTTGTCATTGCGAGGAGTCCCGATGCAATCGGGACGACGTGGCAATCTCCGGCAAAGATGATAGAGATTGCTTCGGGCCTTGCCCTCGCAATGACACTGTATAAGGAGTCAATCTTGTCGAGAATACTACTGGTTAGACACGGCACCACCAGATTACACGCTATCGACAGGTTCTGGGGCAAGACCGATATCCCCTTGAGCAATACCGGTATCAAGCAGGCGGGTCAACTGAGGAACCGGCTGTCCCCGGAAAAGATAGACGCCATCTATTCCAGCACCCTGAGTCGCGCCCGTTCCACCGCGGAAATCATTGCCTCCGGTCACCAGGCCGATGTCACCGCCTGTGAAGAGCTCTGCGAGTGCAATTTCGGCTATATCGAGGGACTGAACTACGAAGAGATAAAACAGCTTCACCCGGCGCTGGCCGAGGAATTGAACGAATGGAAAACGGTGGCGTTCCCCGGCGGTGAAAGCCTCGAACAGCTTAATGCCCGTGTACAGACTTTTCTAAAACGATTGGCTAAACACGACCCGAAAGAGACGGTGCTGGTGGTTGCCCACGGCGGTCCGCTGCGTCTGATAATCTGTAATCTACTGGGTCTGGGACTCGAGTACTGGCTGAAATTCCGCGTCGACCTGGCTTCTCTCAGTATCGTGGAGACCTACCCCCAGGCCACCGTTCTGAATCTGCTGAATGATGTCTCCCATTTTAATCTTTAGGAGGTAATATGTCCCGCGTTTTCGCTTCATGGAGCGGCGGCAAGGACGGCTGCCTCGCCCTTTACCGGGCTATTAACAGCGGCCTGGATGTCCGCTGCCTGCTGAATATGGTGACCGAGGACGGACAACGCTCACGCAGCCACGGCATCTCTGCCGCGGTTATTAAAAAGCAGGCAGAAGCCCTGGCTATTCCCATATCGCAGCGTCCCACCACCAGTGATAATTACGAAGCCGTTTTCATCGAGGCACTCAAGGAATTCAAGCGGGAAGGCATCGACGGCGGCGTCTTCGGCGATATCGACTTTAATCCGCACCGGGATTGGATTGAAAAGGTCTGTCAGCCGGCTGGTATTACCCCCCATTTACCACTTTGGCAGGAAAGCCAGCCAACACTCATGGAAGAGTTCATCGATGCCGGATTCAAAGCCGTGGTTATTGCCGTCAAAGCCGACCTCTTCGGGAAAGAAATACTGGGGAGAATAGTCGATAAGCAATTTATTACTTACCTGACCGGTCTGGGAAAAGATATCACCCCCTGCGGTGAGGCCGGGGAGTATCATACTCTGGTGGTTGATGGCCCCCTGTTTAAGAAGCGACTTGAAATCAAGAGAAGCAGAAAGGTCAGCCGGGGCGAACACCATTTCCTGGAAATACTTGAAACCGGACTCAAAACGAAGAAACTCTGAAAGACTGAAATGACGAAGATAATCGCCAGAGTAATATCGCAAAAGGGCACGTGTGAGGCCGGGCATAAGGTTGGCGACGAGTTCGTCATCGGTCAGACAACACCCCCGGGCCTGTGCTCCTGGGCATTCTATACGCTCTTTCCTTTCGCCGAACCATTACAGTTCGGCGGCTCTTTCCCCTGGGAAAAAGACCCGGACAAAGCTAAAGTGGCCTGCCCGGATGCGGATAACCCGGTGGTATTCGAGTTGAGACGGACAGAATAAACAGGCTTCCTCTACTTAAAAAGGTATCATATGGAAGATAACCGCGTATATAAGGGCATAGTCAGGAGAGGAATCGGCGGGGCGGTAGCCGAGATGTCAAAACCCGGCAGCTTAGAAGAATTCCGCAAGACCTTAGATCTTTCCATCATACCCGGAACGCTGAATATAAAACTGACGGAACCTTTCGATTTATCTCTACTGAAATACTTAAAGTTCTCCGATATAGGCTGGGAGTTCGATCCTGCCACCCAGGGGATAGACTATTCAGGTGAAATCGGGATGTACTACCGTCGGGTAACCGTCGCCGGTAAATACCCGGCCTGTGTTCTTATCTTCACGTGGGTCACCAACATACATACCAACGCAGAGCTGGTTAGCCCCCATCACCTTCGCACGGTTCTCAATCTAGAAGATGGGGACGTAGTGGAGTTCACGCTGGACGAAGAAAAGATAGAAGAATATCAACCTAAAACGCCAGCATTATCAGCTCTTTCACGTTCCACCCCACCACCCCCAATAACAGTATGATAGCCGGCACCAGCCATCTCCCCGGTACGAACCAGCTTATCAGCACCGGTATGGCAAACTTGAATATCGCCAGCTTGTATACCGAGTCCAGTGAAGCTCTCACGAAGGGATTGAGCTCCGGATACCCGCAACGCGCCGCTACCAGCGTTAATACAAAGTCGACCAGCTGCAGGGACAGGAAAGCTACTTTAAACACCGTATCGGTCCTGTCACGCTGCTGGCTCTTGAGTACCAGGTAGCCGACAGGCCCCGTAATATGTCGAATGATTGACACTCTTTTCCTTTTACCCGGCTATTCACGGGCAGGTTAGTATTTTGCCTTATCAGCTTAAGCCCCGGCGTAATAATATTTAATAAATATGCACGGTAAAATAGTGAACATTCCGTAAAATCCCCGTTGCGTCCCCGGCCCCTTTCATTCTCTTTTGCCAGATTTCGCCCTGTGCTATACTTGAGGAAAGAATCCATAAAAGAGGAATTCATTTGACTGCTCCCGACGAAGTCAAGACTCAAATCGAAAAGCTCCGTGCGGAAATCAACCGCCACAACCGCCTTTATCACGTTCAGGACAGCCCTGAAATCAGCGACGCCGAATACGACGGCCTGATGCGGGAGCTGAAGCGACTTGAGGAAGAGTACCCCCAGTTCCTCACCCCGGACTCCCCCACCCAGCGCGTCGGCGCCGCCCCGCTGGAAGCCTTCGGCATTGTGGAACACCGCTATCCCCTGCTCTCACTGGGCAACGCCTTCTCCGACGATGAATTAATGGCCTGGTACGCACGCACCGTTAAACTCATCGGGGACGCTTCTTTTAACTTTGTCGGGGAGCATAAAATCGATGGACTGGCCGTAGCCCTGACCTACGTTGACGGTCAACTGACCACCGGCGCTACCCGCGGCGACGGCTTTAGGGGGGAAAACATCACCCAGAACCTGCGCACGATAAGGAGTATCCCCCTCTCCGTGGCTAAAGACGCCCCACCCCGTTTCGAGGTGCGCGGCGAGGTCTATTTATCCAAAGATGGCTTCCGTAAGCTGAATAAAGAGAGAGAAGCGGAAGGACTGCCCCTCTTTGCCAATCCGCGTAATGCCGCCGCCGGCTCGGTGCGCCAGCTGGACTCGCGCATTACCGCCCGGCGCCCGCTGGACATTTTTATCTATATGCTGGGCTACGCCGAGCGTAAAGCTGTACCAACAACACACTGGGAAACAATGCAATGGCTCAAAGAGCTTGGCTTCAAAGTAAATCCCAACAACCGCCGATTGAAAAACGTGGAGGAAGTCAAGGAGTATTACCGCACCTGGGAAGAACGGCGCGAAAGCCTTCAGTACGAGGCCGACGGTATCGTTATCAAGATTAACCAGCTCAATCTGCATGAAGAGCTCGGCGATATCGGTCACGAGCCTCGCTGGGCGATTGCCTACAAGTTCCCCGCCGTCCAGGGAACCACCGTCCTGAAAAGCATCGAAATCAGCGTGGGGCGGACGGGCACCCTCAATCCTTACGCCGTCCTGGAGCCGGTAACAGTGGGGGGCGTTACCATTAAAAGCGCCGCCCTGCATAACGAGGACGATATCCGGCGCAAGGATATCCGTGAGGGTGATACGGTCATCATCCAGCGGGCCGGCGAGGTTATTCCGGAGGTCGTCGGGCCGGTGGTGAGTAAACGCACCGGTAAAGAAAACGAGTTCAGTCTGCTGGAAAAGCTAAAAGACAAAGATGGTAACCCGGTCTGCCCAGAATGCGGTGAGGAGGTCATCAAACCCGAGGGCGAGGTCATGTACTACTGTTCCAACGCCGCCTGTCCAGCCCAGGCCCAGCAGCGTATAGAACACTTCGCCTCGAAGGGCGCCATGGACATCCGCGGCATCGGCGAGAACATCAGCGCCACGTTTTATAGAGAGGGTCTGGCTAAAAATGCCGCCGACCTTTACTACCTGAAATCAGAGCAGCTGGCGGAACTGGAAAAAATGGGCGAAAAAAGCGCCGAGAATATCATCAACGCTATCAATAACAGTAAGAACAGGCCGCTGGCCAGGGTATTCTACGCCCTGGGTATACGCCATGTCGGCGGGGAAATGGCAGCTTTACTCGCCGGAAAATATCACAGTATTGACGAGTTGTCGCAAGCCCCGCGCGAAGAATTGACGGAAATCGAGACGGTCGGACCCAAGATAGCTGACAGTATTATCGCTTTCTTCCGGCAGGAAGACAACCGCAACATAATCCATAGGCTGAAGGAAGCCGGGGTCAAACTGGAGGAAGCCGCCACTACCCAGAAAAACCTGCCCCTGTCCGGTAAAGAATTCGTCGTTACCGGCCGGCTGGATGCCATGTCCCGGACAGAGGCGGAAGCCAGAATCAAGGCCCTCGGTGGCACCGCTAAGGATAACGTCACCCGTAAGACCGACTATGTCGTTTTCGGCAGCGACCCCGGTTCCAAGCTGGCCCGCGCCCGGGAACTGGACATTAAGACCATCGACGAGAAGGAGTTTTTAGACCTGACAGGTCAGTAATATAATGAAACTAATCGTTGGACTGGGTAATCCGGGATATTTATACGCCCGCAACCGCCATAACATCGGGTTTATATGCGTCAGCCACCTGGCCAGGGTACAGAATATCCGCTTCGACCGCAAACAGGGGCAGGCCCGTACCGGCATCGGCAATATTGCCAGGTACCGGGCAGTCCTTGCTAGGCCTCAGACCTACATGAATGCCAGCGGGGAATCGGTCAGCGCCCTGATGAAAAAGCTCAATGTCAACCCGGATGACCTTATCGTTATCCATGACGACCTCGACCTGCCTCCGGGAAAAATACGCCTGCGTCTCGGCGGGGGTTCCGGCGGACATAAAGGCATCGATTCTATCATCGCGCGCACCGGCACACGGGACTTCTACCGCATCAGGGTCGGCATCGGTCGACCTGACACATCAGACAAGACTTCCCCGGAGGCAAAGGAGGAAGCCGTCGTTGCCTACGTCCTCAACGATTTCACTAAAGAAGAGAAAAAAACAATCGATGAAGTTATCCCGTCAGTCGGCGAAGCTATCGCCTGCCTCCTTTCCGAAGGGCTGACCGTCGCCATGAACAAATATAACTAGGCAGCATGGAAAACAAGAAGGTCTTCGCCGTCAAGTTGGTCCATTCCGTAATCTTCTTCTTCATGGTCGCCTGCCTGTGCTATATCCTCTACTGTGCTATTGCTAGAAGGTACGACTGGACACTGCTTTTAGCCCTGCTGGCTATTGTAGTCGAAGGCCTGGTGTTACTGCTCAATAACGGCAGATGCCCCTTCACCGGCCTGGCGGAGAAATACGGGTCAGCAAACGGCGCGGTTACAGACCTTTTCCTGCCTCTGTGGTGCGCCCGCCATACCTTCAGGATTTCCACAACCGTGGTGATTATTGAACTTATTCTTCTCGGGGTCGGTTATTTCACTAAGTAGTACTCGGGGTCTCCACCTTTGCCCGTACGTGATTCAGGTGTTATAATTCCCATATCCGTATGGAACTATCAGGAAAAGATACATTCACGTTTATCGGGGTCATCGGGGGGAGCGAAGTATCCCCGGAGATTGCCCGTCTGGCCGAGGAGGTGGGCCGGGAGATTGCCCGGCGGGACGCCGTGCTGGTCTGCGGGGGGATGGGGGGCGTCATGGAGGCTGCCTGCAGGGGCGCCAGCGATGCGGGGGGACTGACCATCGGTATACTGCCGGGGGACAGCCGCCGGACCGCCAATCCTTATGTTAAAATACCTATCGTCACCGGTATCGGCTACGCCCGGAACGTGGCGGTGGTCAAGACCTCACAGGCGGTAATCGCCATCGACGGCAGCTACGGTACACTGACGGAAATAGCTTATGCCCTCCAGAGTGGCATACCCGTCATCGGCCTGGGAACGTGGTCAATTTCTATTAGCGGGCGAACAGATTATAATATCATCATCGCCAAAAATCCCGCGGAGGCTGTAGATAAAGCGATGAAGCTGCTGGAAAACCAGCGATAAAACCTCTGATTGGAGATAAAAATGTCAACGATTAAAAATGTGCAGGCTAGAGAAATCCTGGACTCCCGCGGAAATCCCACCATCGAGGTCGAGGTGGAGATTAAAAGCGGTGCTAAAGGAACCGCCGCCGTGCCCTCCGGGGCCAGCACCGGTAAATACGAGGCGGTCGAGCTCCGCGACGGCGACAAAAAGCGCTACAGCGGCAAGGGCGTCCTTAAAGCAGTCGCCAACGTCAACGGGCTTATCGCCGGTGTTATTACCGGCATGTCCGCCCTGGACCAGACGGAGATAGACCATACGTTGATTGAACTCGACGGCACACCGGATAAATCGAAGCTCGGCGCCAACGCCATCCTTGGCGTGTCCCTGGCAGTGGCCTATGCCGCCGCCGGATTTAAGGCTATACCTCTTTACCGCTACCTGAATGACGCCAAAACATATACCCTGCCCGTGCCGATGATGAACATCCTCAACGGCGGCAAACACGCCGCCAACTCCACGGACTTACAGGAGTTCATGGTCATGCCGGTAGGAGCGGACAGTTTTTCTAAAGCCCTGCAGATGGGTACCGAGGTCTATCACGCCCTGAAAAAAGTTCTCAAGGACAGGAAGCTGAACACCAATGTCGGCGACGAGGGCGGCTTTGCCCCTTCCCTCTCCTCGAATAAGGACGCCGTCGAAGCTATCCTGGCCGCCATAGAGTCCGCCGGCTACAAACCCGGCAAAGACTGCTTTATCGCCCTGGACCCCGCCTCCAGCGAGTATTTTGAAAACGGTAAATACGTCCTCGCCCGGGAAGGCAGGACGCTGACTCCCGCCGAGATGGTCGAATTTTATGTTAAATGGGTTGACCGGTACCCTATTATCAGCATCGAGGACGGCATGGCCGAGGACGACTGGGAGGGCTGGCAGCTTATCACCGAGAAGTTGGGGGGCAAAATCCAGATAGTCGGCGACGACCTCTATGTCACCAATGTCCAGCGCCTGAAAAAAGGCATCGACCTCAAAGCCTCCAATTCCATCCTTATTAAGCTCAATCAAATAGGCACTCTGACGGAGACCCTCGATGCCATTAGCATGGCGCGGCGGGCCGGCTGGACGGCCGTGGTCAGCCACCGCTCCGGCGAGACCGAGGATACCACCATCGCCGACCTCTGCGCGGGGCTGAGTACGGGCCAGATAAAGACCGGGGCACCCTGCCGCTCCGAGCGTACTGCCAAGTACAATCGGCTACTCCGCATCGAGGACGAGTTAAAAGACAAGGCAGAATATGCGGGGATGAAGGCGTTTTATAATTTGAAACCATAATGAAAGATATATAGATATGAGTATGAAATTAAGGAAGTACGACCACGCCAATGACTTTAAACCGGTCGGAGATTTCCTTGTTGAGAACTACCAACCTGATATCAGAGACGGCAATTTCCCTCTACCGGCCTGGGAATACATACACGGGCACCCATACCTTGATGAAAAATCACTCGATAAGATAGGCGTCTGGGAAGATTCCGGCAGAATCGTGGGGGTAATCCACTATGAGCATAAATTGGGTGAAGCTTTCTTTGAAATCCACCCCCGATACACTCATTTGAAACGGGAGATGCTTGAATACGCGGAAAAGAATCTTTACGGAAAAACGGAGGACGGGCGTAGGTATCTGAAAGTTTTTATCAACGGCTTCGATAAAGAATTTGAAGCGCTGGTGAAGTCACGCGGTTATGAAAAAGATGACAAATCTGCCCGCCCGATGTCCCAGTTGAAGATAACACAGCCCTTCCGGCCCGACACTCCCCTGCCGGACGGTTTTAAACTAAAGAGTCTCGCGGAAGATAATGACCTGGCCAGGCTGGACCGCTTAATATGGCGGGGATTCGACCATGGTGACGAACCTCCTGAGATTGAAATCGAAAAGCGTAAGAAGCAGCAATCAATGCCGAGCTACCGGAAAGACCTGAACATCATAATCGTGACGTCGGAAGGCAATTATGTCGCCTACGCCGGGAACTGGTTTGAAGCGACTAACAAGTATGCCTATGTCGAGCCGGTGTGTACCGACCCGGATTACCGCTTGAGGGGACTCGGCAAAGCCGCAGTTCTGGAGGGAATTCGCCGTTGCGGGGAATTGGGCGCGCAGGTTGCCTACGTTGGTTCGGAACAACCGTTTTACCAAGCGATGGGTTTTAGAAAATTGTTTACCTGCAACTGCTGGATAAAGCATTTTAACTCACATTAAGGAAGTAAAATGACTGAAGTAACGCCCGGAATCCACTGGATTAAAATGCCCATCTCCCCGGAAGAATCGTCCCTGTCTCACATCAACATCTATCTCATCCGGGGGAATGACGGCTATCTCCTCGTTGATGCCGGGTGGAACACGGACGCTTCCTTCGCCACTCTCCATAACTACCTGGTGAAAACCGGGCTGACCTTCGAGGATATCTCCCAGATTCTGGTCACCCATGTCCACCCGGACCATTACGGCATGGCGGGACGGATAAAGCAGCTCTCCGGGGCCACTATCGCCATGCACCACATCGAAAAAGACTTCATCGAGTCGCGCTATGTCTCCATGGAAGAACTGCTCCACCAGACCGACCGCCTGCTCGTCACTAACGGCGTGCCGGAACGTGAAATGGCCGCCATGAGGGACGCCTCCGTGGGGCTGGAGAATTATATCGTCCCCACCCCGCCCGATATCCTCCTCCGTGACGGCGATACCCTGACCACCGGCGAGTTCACCTTCCGGGTGATATGGACGCCGGGTCATTCGTCCGGGCATATCTGCCTTTACGAATCCGAGAAAAAAGTCCTGCTCTCCGGCGACCATATTTTGCCGAAAATCACGCCCAACATCGGCGTGAATCCGCAGTCTATCGAAAATCCCCTCGGCAGATACATAAAATCGCTCGAAGAATTGAGGAAACTGGACATTGAGTTGACGCTGCCCGGCCACGACCGTCCCTTCACCCGCACTATCCCCCGTATTGATGAGATAATACGGCACCACGACTACCGCAACCGGGAAATCCTGGAGGTGATAGAGCTGGCGCCCCGGACGGCTTTCCATATAGCTCAGCAGATAACCTGGAGCACCAGCAGCGCGTGGCAGGACCTGCCGCCCTTCCACCAGAGGATGGCCATCTTTGAGACCCTTGCCCACCTGGAGATGATGGCCGCCGAAAGCCGGGTGGATAAATTACCCAGGGAGGGCATCATCTACTACAAGCAGAAATGATATAATAAGTCAGATGAAAAATATCGGCATTACCACCACCGTGCC
>CAYNDI010000056.1:0-11230 GCA_964395955.1 uncultured Dehalococcoidaceae bacterium | reverse complement strand
GATATTTTAAAGTTGGAGCTGAAAATTCAACATATGGTAATATGAACCACGACTTATCTGGTGTGCAAATGGAATTGTCTTTTCCTGAGGAGTAAGTATGAGTAAGTTGAAAATAAATATGAGAGATCTTGCTTATCCGTGTACTACAAGAACACGGGCGAAGGAAGCAATAGATAAATTACGTGATATGATTAATGATGAATCAGTATTACTAGACCTCACGTTGGTAGATTCTATATCATTATCATTTTTAGACGAGTTTATTTATTGGATGGCAGGTTCTGGCAGTGTAAGAAAAATTATGTTTGTAACTGATGATGAATTAATTCATGGGAAATTGTCGCGAGTAGCAGATATCCGTAAAAATACTTTTATAAAATATCAACTTACAAATGGACAAATACATGAGATATTACCCAAACCGATTGAACCAATTAGTGCTAAGTTCGTGCCGACGAAAAAAAACGCGAATAGTAAGAATAAATAACGGTTAATGATTGTATAATAAAATAATTTGACAAAAGGATAGTTGGTCACAATTCTTTACTTTATAGAATAAATGAGTAATATCTTATGGTTTAATGCCATACTTTTTCGCTAACGATATCTTTATATTGGGCCTTTATACCTTCGTCAAATCGTTTGGCCGCGGTCTCTTGAAGTCCGGGGGCTATACGGGAGCAGGTATCAAATACGAGACATTCCTGAACCAAACAGGATTACCTAAATACCGGATTGGTCTGAATACTAAATCGTTCAAAACCTAGGATAGAACCTGTTTTCGGGGGGAAGGTCACAAGGGGTCAAGGCGCCTTCACCTGGTTAAGAATACAAGGGTGGATTTGAAGGTTGGTGGTTTAAATCCACGCGCTACCACCATTTTATTTGCAAATTCACTGAAAGACCAGGATGTTACAGCAAACGCTCCCCTCATGCTTTTGCGTTTATAGTTGTTGATTCTATCTACGAAATCGTGATATCAATAATCGGTTTTAGCCGTAAATTATCAGCTGTTATATATAACGCGTCTCGGGGCCAGCCTCCTCCGGCCAGGTGAATGATGGTTCAATACCTTCATCCTGATAGCCTGCGTCCATAAAAATATTTCTCCCCCATTCTTCTTTGGGTACCATATCCCTGAGGGCTTTTTCGGTGTGTACGGTCGATTGATTGACGGTAACAAGCAAGAAAGGCCGGGTGACCTTCTTAATCGTCCAGGGGCTGTGAGCGAAGTGAGGCGGCAGATAAACAATTGTGGATTGGGTGATAATATGTTTTTCCTTCTCCGGCCCCACGCACATCTCGACTTCGGCTCCGAGGTCCATCGGGTTGTCCGGGTCAGTCCCCAGGTGCATCATCAGCTCGGGATATTTATGCATATGCGGGCCGTGAGATATCTTCCCCCAAGTTTGGGTGCCGTCGTCGTACGGGCCGTATGACTTCGGGCCTATCCAGAAAACCATGTATCCATTGCATCCTTCAAAGGTCTTACCATCCAGAAAGCCTATTGCCGGTAAGGGTCTGGCTGCCTGGACTTCAGGGGCTGCTCCTGATACGAATAAGTGGTCATATTTGTTTTGCGCCATGTTTTAATTCCTCCTTAAAATGACCTGGTCATATAGTGTACACGGATTATTTCATGCCGGGTATCGTCAGTTTAAACGGAAGGACATCGGGTAGTGAGTCGAAGGTCCGGCCTTTGGTTAATGTCTGGGGCATTATCCTGGCGAGGTCTTCCGGGGTAAAGCTGCCGTCTTTATAGATAACTCCCTTGACCGGCGGAGGCTCCTCGAACATTCCCACGTGACCGTTGTATACTTCGAAGACACAGCCGTTAATTTGATTGGCGGCTTCACTGGCGAGATATACTACCAGGACAGCGACATCCTCCGGTCGGTTTTCCTCGAACTCTTTTATTTTCAGAGGGGCGCCGCGCCAGGCGGCAATAGGGCGGATGACATTACAGGTTACCCCGAATTCCGCCATATCCCGCGCTACGGCGCGGGTAAACCCCGTGATACCTTCCTTGGCGGCGGAATAAGCTACGCCGCCCTTCATACCCAACCCGTTATGGGAGGAGGTATTGATGATGCGGCCGTATTTCTGTTCTATCATATACGGCACGGCTTCATGGGTACAATAAAAGGTGCCGTAAAGATGGACCTTTATCATCTGGTCCCAGTCCGGGGTAGCTATCTTATAGATAAAACCGCCCCGGATGATGCCGGCGTTGTTTACCAGAATATCTATACGACCGAATTTATCTATAGCGGTCTTGATAATCTTCCTGGCGCCTTCTTCCGTAGCGACGCTATCATAATTGGCGACCGCTTCTCCACCATTCTTCTCAATCGTGCTTACCACGAGGTCAGCGGGATTATTAGATGTTCCTTCGCCATTAAAAGAGGTTCCGATATCGTTTACCACAACCTTAGCACCCTGGGCAGCCATACCCAGTGCATGGGCTCTGCCCAGCCCATTGCCTGCCCCGGTGATAACCGCTATTTTGTCTTTTAACATATCGCCCATAATGAATCTCCCTTCCTAAAAATACCCATGGTTTCTTTCCGGAACGGCGAATGATAACGGATTAGATTGTTCCTCTAAGCCGCGGGTCAAGGGCATCACGCAGGCCGTCGCCGACCATGTTGAAAGCGAACACCACCAGCATAATCGCCAGTCCTGGTATGAATGAAAGTAAAGGATTGGTCAAAAGATACCCGAACCCGTCACTGACCATCGCGCCCCAGGAAGCGGTCGGGGGGCTGATGCCGATACCAAGGTAGCTTAAACCGGCTTCCGCCAGGATAGCCGCACCTATCTGCATGGTTACCAGTACAATCAGAGGGGGGAACGCGTTAGGTAAAACGTGGCGGAACATGATACGCCAGTTGCTGGCCCCCATGGACCTGCCGGCCATCACATAGTCGTTTTCCCTGATAGCCATGACCTGCCCGCACATGAGGCGGGCATATCCCGGTATCAAAGCAATGCCAAGGGCTATCATGACGTTCTTAAGTCCGCCTCCAAGCAGACCTGCGAGGAGGAGAGCCAGTAATATCATGGGAAAAGACATGAGGGCATCCACGAGCCTCATGATAATGGCATTCACCCAGCCCCCAAAAAAACCCGCCAGCATGCCGGCTATAATCCCAATGATAGAGGCTATACCCAGGGCTACTACACCGACCATGAGTGACATTCTTGCCCCGTAAATCAGGCGGCTGGCGGTATCCCTGCCCATAAAATCCGTACCCAACATATGCTTGGCAGAGGGCTGTAACAGGATTTCTCCAAGGCTCTGGTCGTTGGGGTCGTAAGGCGCAATGAGCGGCCCAAAAAAAGATACTATCAAGAAAAGCAACAAAACAACCAGGCCAAAAATAACCAGGCCACGGTTTAAAAACACTTTTAAGAACCGCTGCGTTTCGGTGACACGCTTGGTTTCAAAAGATTCTTCCGGAGGTATTAATTGTTCGGTCATTGAAATATCACCTGAAATTATCCTGCATCATTTATTTAGTTGTATCTTATCCTGGGATCCAGCCATCCATAAGAGAGGTCTACCAGGAGATTGGAAAAAACAATAATGGAGGTCATGACCAGCGTAATACCCTGGATGTAAGGGTAATCATGCCGGAAGAGGGTGTCTACCGCCATACGACCCATGCCGGGGATATTGAATACCTGCTCGATCAGGACGGAGCCACCGAAAATCATGGCGATGCCCATGCCGGCGAGGGTAACGATAGGGATGAGGCTGTTCTTCAGGGCATGCCCCATGATGACAACACGTTCCGTTAAGCCCTTGGACCAGGCGGTACGTATATAGTCTTGACGCAATACCTCCAGCATGGCGGAACGTGCCTGCCGGGCATTGCCCGCAATGGAAAAAATCGCCATGCAAAATACCGGCATTATCAGCTTCTTGGTGCTCAGCCAGAAATCATCGAAAGGAGATGTATAACCCTGGACGGGAAGCCAGTGCAGTTGGACGGCAAACAACCAGATTAGCATAATACCCAGCCAGAAGATGGGTACGGTAATACCCAGGTTTGCGAGTGTTGTCACAATTGTATCCAGCCAGGAGCCCCGCCGGATGGCGCTGATAATGCCGAACGGTATACCGATAATGACACTGATTAAAAAGGCAAGTACTCCGATATAGGCGGTAACGGGGATACGCTTGGAGAGATCATTCATGATGGGCTGTTTTGTCATGATAGACTCCCCGAAATTTCCTTGAAAAACGCCTCCAAGCCAGTCAAAATACTGAAATACCAGTGACCTGTCCAGGCCGGCTTCATGACGAAGTTCGTCAAGTTGTTCTTCGGTATAGTTCTGCAGCTGGTTGGGGTTATAGAGCATGTAAATCGGGTCGCCGGGCAACAGGCGCATCCCTACAAAGACGAAGACGGTAACGATAAAAATAACGATGAGTGCCTGGACAATTCTGCGTACGATATAAGCTCCCATGATTCTCCCAGATCGTGTTATCGCTTTTCAATTTCTTTGTTTCAGGAAAGACGTTTCACCTGGTCTTCCGCCGAACTACTTCCTTGCCGATTGCGGTGGTAAGGGACGGATGGAAGGTCCGGCAGAAAGCGTAATATCAATAAACATCAGAGGTTTGGAAACCCGCTTGATATAACCAAACGGCACTGGTTACTCCTTAGGATTGCCCATGTTGTTTCTTAAACAGGGCAAGAAAAAAACGAACCAGGCGGGAGCCCGGTGTCACCGGGCTCCCGTAACCAATCCAATCAGTAGGTACTATTCATCCAGCCAGGCGTTTTCCGGAGCCCATTGAGACCAATCGGCAAATTCTTCTATGCCGGAATCTTTCAGTTCAGGCCGCAGGATGAAACCCATGGCGTTGGAATAGAAGGGTATCATCCAGCAATCATCATACAGGTCTTGGATGATTTCGTCGCTCAGGGCTTTGGCCTTAACCGGGTCCTGTTCCAGCAGCGCCTTATCGACTTTAGCCAGAATCTCATCAGGGATCTTGAGGCTGACGTCAATAACGGCAGTCGGTCCGAAGTACGCTTTCAGGGCAGCCGGGAAGCTATCGGAGCCGATGGCGTACCCGACATTGAGCAGGCCCGTCCAGCCGGTAAAGCAATAGTTCCAGAATTTGGCGTTATCGACGGATTCCAGTTCAACCTCGAAGCCAACATCTTCCAGATATTGCTGTACCGAGAGGATTTCCGGTTCAGAACCGATAGTGATGATGTGGAGTATACAACCGTCCGGATAACCGGCTTCAACCAGGAGTTGTTTAGCCATATCAGGGTTATAATCCCGGGAAGGCAGTTCGGCATAAAAGGAAGGATTGTAAGGGGGTGACCACTGGTTGTTTGGGATCAGGTAACCGTAACCAAGTGCATCAGCCATTGCCTGTTTGTCAAGAGCATACTCAATGGCCATACGAACCCTGACGTCATTGGTGACAGCACCTTCATTCATCGTATCAGGCAGGAGGAAGTCGGTGCCGCCGTAGTCATAAACGATGCCGAACCCCAGGTTCTTCATGTCATAAAGGGTCTTGCCCTGCTGCAGAGCCCAGACATCACCCTCCCGGGCCTGCATGGCCGCCTGCGCGGTCAGGGTTTCTACAATGGTGACGAAGTTTATACCATCAAGGTAGGGTTTGCCTTCCTGCCAGTAGTCGGGGAAGGCCTTGAGTTTCATGGTGACATCTTGTTCAAAGTATTCGAACGTGAAGGGGCCGGTACCGATGGGATGCTCCTTGCACCATTCTTCACCACCGTTTTCACCGCCGTGTGCCTTGTAAGCTTCGACAGAGGGGAAGCACATGCCGATGCCGAAGAAACCACCCCAGAAATTGTTCCGGTATTCCTTGAGGTAAAGGCGGACGGTGTAGTCATCGATGATTTCCCACCGGTCCCAGATTTCAGCGGCGGCAGCGAATGTCGCTATATTGAGATCGCCCTGGAATTTCACATTTTCAGCTTTGAAAATGCTGCCGTCATGGTATTTGACGCCCTGACGCAGGTTAAACGTGATGGACTTATTATCCGGGCCCCATTCCCAGGATTCGGCCAGCCAGGGGGTAGGCTGATATCGCTTGTCCGGTTTGACCAGGGGTTCAAAGACGGTCCATTCCATCCACATTCTCTGGAAGTTGGCGGTATCCGCCGGCCAGCCGGGAGTGGAAGTAGGAGAATAGGGATAGATATACTGTAGTGTACCGCCCCTTTTAATATCAGAAACAACGGCTGGAGGAGTGGTCTTTTCCGGCATGGGTTCAACGGTCTTGATCGGTTCTGTAGTTTTCGGCGGAGAAGTGGTGGCTGGTGTTGTGGGTTGGGAAGGGGTCGTGGTTGTGGGCGTTTCATCACCGCAACCGGTGAAGAGGAGGATGACAACCATGATTAATGCCAGGGGTATGATTACTTTTTTCATTATTACTCCTTTCATTATCCTCTAATGCCTTTGTGTGTTATGAATAAAGGGCATGATAATTGGGAATGATTGGATATTATGATAGGTCACGTATTCTATAGGCACCTCCTCATATTATCGCACTATCAAATGAACCCACGTAACGACCGGACCCGTGAGGGCGACACTAATATAACTATTGGTATCATATAAAACATCACGTGATTGTTCAAGTACATTTGTATTCTTAAATCTAAATTCCACTAAATATACATAATGATTTTTTGTTTGTCAAGTTTGTTTCGTTTATCTAAACAGATTTGTACGACTTCATGGATAAACAAGATCATCAATATCCTTGGTTTCTTTTCGTATATCATTTTTCTAGCGGCGAGAAGAGAATCGTCGGTATCCACAATCGCCCGGTCGCTGGTCCCATGGCTGTGACTTGAGTTGGTTATAAGCAGGTCCTGGCCTTTTCCCATGGACACGGGATTGATTGTATTTCTATTAGTCAACCATTATAATAGGCATGAATAAACGGAATTACAATTACATTCACCGGAATTTTCCCAGAAATTGGATGGTTTCATGTAATTGGGGCAGAGTAACCGGTATAAATAAAGAAGGAGAGTAATAATGACAAAAGCCAGATACCTGTGGTTGGTAACCTCGAAGGCAGACCCGGAAAAGGAAGAAGCATACAATAAGTGGTATGACCAGCATGTGGAGACGTTTTTTAAGTTTCCAGGCGTTAAGAGAATCGTCCGAAATAAATGTTACCAGCCGATGCAAAATCCAGATTCTTGCCCCCAATACGTGGTGATATATGAGTTCGATAAAAAGGAAGATCTAGAAGCTTTCATTAAGAGCGATGCGGCAGAGGCGGCCAAGAAGGAATTCGAAGTGGGCTGGAAGGATTTCGGAGAATTTTTGTGGTCAGGCTGGTATGAGCCGGTGAAGGAACTCGAGAGATAAAGCAGACAAAGTACGTCCGAAAAGGAGAATAGGATAAGAATCAATAAGTACATGGAGGTTGTGGGGTCAGGCCCAAAGCCCGGAAAGGAAAAGGAATACAATGCCTGGTACCACAAACATATTACCGACCTTTTCGCCTTCGGAGGGCTGAAGAGGGTAAGTCGTAGCAAAATATATAAACCGTTTGGCACCCCCGGGCCTATGTACCTGACAATTTACGAATTCGATACCCCGGAGGACCTGGTCGATTTTTACGATAATCCACTGATGGCAGATGCAAAAATACATTTCGAGCAGGAAGCTCCGAAGTGTTTGGATCTGTATTGGGCAGGCTGTTATGAACCGGTGGAAACCCTGGAAAAATAGACGAGGGTGAAACCGAACTCCAACTTGATCGGTGAGTTATATTCCAGTCTTGAGCAGGGTTAAGAAACTACTGTTCTCCGCCATATTTCCTTTATCCTGTGAGGTTCCTTTCCGCAATGGAAATTCGGCGGTAGCTTAGTACGCTCTTCACTTGATAATCTGGATTGCCAGCCAGCATTCCATACCGACCAGCAAAGTCACTAATACGCAATAGATTAAGGTCCTGCGGATAATATCCGATTCTCGTCCGCCTAATCCTGTAGCACTGGAGCCGAATAATATCTTGATAGGGGCTACGGCGGCTCCCAGCGAGCCTCCTATCGACTGCGCACTGGCGATAACTGCCGGGCTTATTCCCAGGACAGCGGCGGCGTCCACCTGCATCAGACCGAACATTACATTAGAGTTCGTGTTGCTTCCCGTCATGAAACTGCCGAGTACACCTATAAACGGAGAGATAATCGGATAAACGGCACCTGTAGCCCCGGCAACAGCCGATGCAATTTTATTATTCATTCCCGAATCGTTCATTATGAGGGACATCATTACCAGAGTGATTACACCGAGACTCAGCCATATTGACTGCCTGAATGTAGTTTTAAAGGCATCCATCACTATGCCTTTATGCCAGAAGGTGCCTCGCCGGTATAAGATTAATGTCGATAGTATCGAGACAGCTATAATCGGGGCGGGATGACCGAAGAGGGTTATCTTGGCATAATCCTGCGCGGGGGGTACAACATATCCCAGCGATGTCTCTAACCCCGGGAAGTTGAAGGCTATATATAGATGGTCGGTCAGTTGTTTAATGGCGGGTAATTGTGAAAACAAGGCCAGAAAAATCAATAAATAATAGGGTATAAACGCAAAGTGAATACTCATCGTTTTTTCACGGTTAGGAGTTGAAGGCGAGGCCTCTTGCATATCACCTTTTTGAATTAACGGGGTCTTTGAAAATACCCATATTAATATGGACCCGATTAGACCCGCGGCCATTGCCGCTATTTGAGGGGCATTATAAAAAACCGAGAACCAGACACTGCCGGCCATCGCTGCTCCGGTGATGAGAACAACCGGCGATGCCCGCCTCAGGCTGTGCCAGCCTCCCTCTATATACGCTACCAATAGCCCTGTGGCAATAATTGGCAAGGCAAATAACAGCGCCATGGTGGGGCCGATGTATTCCGCCTCTAGTCCTGTAGCCAGTTGGATTGTGTAATAAGCCGAAGCCATGCCCCCGAATGTAACCGCCCAGGAAT
This sequence comes from uncultured Dehalococcoidaceae bacterium, assembly GCA_964395955.1. Classification (GTDB taxonomy): domain Bacteria; phylum Chloroflexota; class Dehalococcoidia; order Dehalococcoidales; family RBG-16-60-22; genus CAYVPT01. The sequence goes on along the minus strand of CAYNDI010000056.1, from coordinate 2,219 downwards.
GACCCACCAGTACCGCCACTACCGCAGTCAAAGGTCTGAATCCGAGCGCTATCATTAAAGGTGCTAAAACGGCTACCGGGACACCAAAACCCGCAATACCTTCGATGAATCCGGCAAAGGTCCAGGCACATAAAAGAGCTTGCCCCGTGCTGTTGATGGTTATTCTGGATATAAAACCTGCAATCGTTTGCATCAACCCGAGGGAGTCCATCATATTGTAGAGAAAAAGCGATGTCCATATGATTAGAAGCACAAAGAGACTGAGGCTAAAACTCTTTAATATTACCGTGCGCAATAAGAAAGAATCCGCGCCAAAGGCAAAGAGACTGAGTAATACGGCTGCAACAGCCGCCGTTAACCCTGCAATTACTATGTTAATGCGGAATCCGATTACCGTTAACAGTAATATCAGAATTGGTATAGATGCCAGTAATGCGAACTTCAAGTCCATTCTGAGATTTTATCACCGCTTAGTATTGGGGTCTATATCTTCGTGGAAGACAGCAAACTCCTCCCAGGCATCTATAATTCCGGGTATATGAGAATCCTGTGCCAGAACTATTTCCATGTGATTATTCTTCCTGTATCGCCGGACTTACGATTTTATCGTAAAAGTAAGGCAGGGAGCAAGCGGGCGATTGGAATTCCCCGGAACTGCCGCTATCTTTACTATAGCCTTGACGTTTTATTAACTGGTAACTATATTAAAAGCAGGGCAGGGGAATAAAAGTGAAAATCCCACTGGTGCTGATAATAGCGTTGGTGATGTTGGTCGTGGCCGGTTGTGGGGAGAAATCTCAGGAGACTACTGCACCTGCGTACTCCGGTCCTGCGGTCAGCGGTTATCTCGAGTCTGGCTGTCAAAAGACCACTATTAAAGAAATCGAATCATTCATTGGTGACACTCTACCGCTGCCGGCTTATCTCCCATCCGGCTACGAGATAAAGGAAGTTTATTACAGTCACCATCCGGAGGATTCACCGCCGACCACGAATATTTACCTGCTGATTTCCGACCAGCCCGTTGCCTGGAACGACCTGCAGTATCGTTGCCGACTTGTCCTCTATATCGGCTGGAACCGGGCGACACTCGGCCTTAAGATGCCGTGGGCGGAATTCATCAAGGAAGCCGGCGGCAGACTTGAGGAGAAGGACGGCGAATACAGGCTCTGGAAATCAAGCTACGGAACTTTTATGGATTCTACCGTGATACTATCCGCCAGTCGGGATTTCTCTAAAGACGAACTGATAAAGATTGCCGGTTCAATACCGCATTTCAAAAATCAATGAGAACAAGAGCACTCGACTTACCAGTAATTCTCGGCAATATCACCCAATCATTGCCCCGCCATCACAGCCGCTTACTCCTTGCGGGAAAGGTCCTGGAAATCCATTACCGCCCCGGGATTAAAGCCTTTATCCTTTTCGAAGTAAGGTTCGCGCGTCGGTTCCGAGCCGTCCGGCGGGGCAAGCATCATTTCAATCTGGATAATCGGGCTGTCGACCCGGGTTATCTCCAGGGGGCAATGGACGAGCCCCGGCGGCAGAGAGACAACCGTTGGCCGGGTGAAGACGTGTTTTTCCAGCTCTTCACCAAAATAAAAGACTACCTCGCCCCCGAAATCATCAGGGTCTTCGGGGTTGCCGCCGTACCAGGCTAAAAACTCCTGGAAATTATGGGTATGTGGCGGATTATCCCCCTTAAACGGTTTCCTGACGAACTGGTGGCCTACGGTAAAATCATAGTTCAAGAGCTGCTTGCCCACAAACAGCCCGTCGAAAATGACACTCTTGTCCGTCTTCATACTCATACGGATATGGGGTGGATGGCTAACATATTTATCATACTTTCCTGCCATTTAAAACTCCTTAAAACGAATTATTGAACGTAACGTCAACGGACAAATTCTAGTCCATTTATCTTGATATTGTCAACGTGAAAAGGGATGAAATGTAGATTATGTTAATGTGATATTTTTGTGACGCACGCGACGTATTATGTGATGTCGGTGTGATATCGCGTATCTACAATACGTAACGTACAAATGAAGCGATTACGGCAATCGCGGGAAATGAAAAGAACGTTTACCATCACAACTGTGGATAGGAAAATAATCAGAGAGGTAATAGTTTTACACTGAAGGGGAGAGCCATGATAAACATCGTGAAATTCAAGGGATGCAAGCGTTGTGGCGGCGACCTGTTTCTGGAACGTGACT
>CAYNDI010000055.1:6806-11238 GCA_964395955.1 uncultured Dehalococcoidaceae bacterium | reverse complement strand
CTGGCCGACCGCCTCCCCGAGCAGGTGCGGCAACTGCGCTATACCTGGCGGGTACGCCCCGTCTATAAGATGGTGGACACCTGCGCCGCCGAGTTCGACGCGGCCACTCCGTATTTCTACAGCACCTACGAGCAGGAAAACGAAGCCATCCCCGAGGACGTCCGGAAAGCGGTCGTCATCGGCAGCGGGCCGATACGCATCGGGCAGGGGATAGAGTTCGACTACTGCTCGGTACACTCGGCCTGGGCGCTGCAGGACGCCGGTTATAAAAGCATCATGATTAACTCCAATCCGGAAACCGTCTCTACCGACTTCGATACGTCGGACAGACTCTACTTCGAGGCGCTTGATGAGGAAAGCGTGCGGGATATTCTGGAGAACGAGAGCAGCACCAACCGACGTTCCGGTTTCACGACACCTCCTCCATCGATTGTCCAGTTCGGCGGGCAGACGGCGATAAACCTGTCGCAACCACTCTCCCGCGCCGGAATGCCTATCATCGGCTCCAGCGCCGACGCTATCGAACTTGCCGAAGACAGGAAAAGTTTCGAACTCTTCCTCGACGAATTATCGATACCGCAGCCGCCAGGCGCCGGGGTGACATCACTCGACGAAGGCCTGAAAGTAGCCGAGCTCATCGGCTACCCGGTGCTGGTAAGACCCAGCTATGTCCTCGGCGGGCGCGCCATGGAAATCGTCTACAACGCCACCGAACTGGTACGCTACATGGGACTGGCCATGGAGCTGGACACCGGCCACCCGGTCCTTATCGATAAATATTTACAGGGGAAAGAGGCGGAGGTGGACGCCATCGGCGACGGAGAGACGATTCTAATACCCGGTATCATGGAGCACATCGAGCGCGCCGGGGTGCACAGCGGCGACTCCATGGCGGTCTACCCGGGAGTCAACCTCACCCCGAAAGAAATCGAGACTATCATAGACTATTCCGTGAGGGTCGGGCTGGCGTTGAAAACCAGGGGACTGATGAACATCCAGTTCGTCATCATGCCCGGCAGCGACGGGAAAGACTCGGCTATCTATATAATCGAGGTCAACCCGCGGGCCAGCCGCACCGTGCCCTTCCTCTCCAAGGTCACCGGCGTGCCCATGGTAAAGGTCGCCACGCGGGTTATGCTCGGGCAGAGCCTCAAAAAACAGGGATATCAAACCGGTCTCTGGCCGGTGAAAAAGCTGGTGGCCGTCAAAGCGCCGGTATTCTCCATGTCCAAACTGACGGGCGTGGATACCTATCTCGGACCCGAAATGAAATCGACCGGCGAGGTCATGGGCATCGACTATACCTTCGAGGCGGCGCTGGCTAAAGCGATGCTGGCAGCGGGGTTAACTATACCACCGGAGAGCGGCATCCTGTTCAGCATCGCCGACATAGACAAGGCCGAGGCCCTCCCCATCATCAGGAAGCTGGCGGCAGATGGGAACAAGCTCTACGCTACCGAGGGTACCGCCGCTATGATAGAGGCTGCCAGACTTCCGGTGAAGATGACGAGTAAGAAACTCGACGAAGGGCACCCCAATATCATCGACCTTATCAACGACGGCACCATCGCGGGGGTAGTCAATACCACCACCGGAGGGAACGCGCCGCTGCGGGACGGTTTCTATATCCGCCGTGCCGCCGCCGAGAAACACATCCCCTGCTTTACCTCCATAGATACCATCCGGGCGGCCGTGGCCACAACCTCTCTCACCCGGAAATATACCATCCAGCCCCTCCCCGATTACCGGAATAAGGAGTCGGCATGAAGCAGGTCAGAGCTACCTTAACCTCGAATATCGAGGTGATGTCAAAAATACACCTCGTCCGGCTAGAAGCCCCCGGAGTAGCCGGAGAAGCCAAACCGGGGCAGTTCGTCATGGTGGGGTGCGGGGGTGATACCGTATTGCCGCGTCCTTTGAGCATCCACAGGGTAGACGGCGGGCAACTGGCGCTGCTGTTCAGCGTGGTGGGGAAGGGCACCGCCCGGCTGTCAGAGCTTAAAAAAGGCGAGACGGTGGATATCTTCGGGCCGCTGGGGAACGGCTATACCATAAATCCAGACTCCAAAAACCTTTTACTCGTGGCGGGGGGGATGGGCATCGCCCCGCTGTATTTCCTGGCGGAAGCCGCCGCCGGGGAGGGGAAGAAGGTGACCATCATCAACGGGGCGCAGTCGTGCGACTGCCTCCTGCCGGTAACACCGTCCCAGCGACTCTTTAATGGAGGAGTGCACCCGGCGGATTTCAACGTGGTCTGCGCCACCGACGACGGCTCCGAGGGATTCAAGGGGATGGCGACCCAGCTCATACCTCATTACCTGGAGGGAATCGACCAGGTATTCGCCTGTGGGCCGGTAGCCATGTACCGTAGCATGGCGCGGATACCGGAACTGAAAGATATACCCGTCCAGCTTTCCCTGGAGATAGTGATGGGGTGCGGGGTGGGCGTCTGCTATGGCTGTACCATCAAAACCAAGAGCGGACTGAAACAGGTATGCAAGGACGGCCCGGTCTTCGAGATGGGGGAGGTGGCGTGGGGGGAGTTACGGGAAGCTTAATAGACAACGCCAACAGCTTTGACAAGCCGATAGAAAGACGGTAGACTAATTCCCAGTCACGTTTTGCGTCCGCTATAGTAAAACATAAAAATTGACAGGTCAATATCATCAAAACTTCCAGGCAAGAGCACGCTCTAAGAGTTAAAAAAGGAGGGCAGAAATGTCTCATGTCGAGCACAGAACACTCATAAAGACATCCCTGGAGGAAGCATTCGACTACGTCGTACAACCGGTAACCAGACCGGAGTGGCTGGGCAGTGTCCTTGAAATTTCTGATGTCTCCAAAGGTGAGATTGGAGTCGGTACAACCTGGAATGAAAAGCAGAAGATTGCCGGCAGAATCTTTGAATATAGATGCGAAATGACGGAGTACGAGCGACCGAAAATATGGGCAATGGAGTTCACCGTGCTCGGTATAAAAAATAAGCTGGCCAACACGTTTGAGCCGGACAACGAACGTATCCTCATGACCTTGATAATCGATTATCAAATACCAGGTTCATTTTTCGGCGAGATTGCCGACCGCCTGCTATTTGAGCGGATATTCGAAAAGACGTGCCGTGAGAACGCCGGAACCCTGAAAATCATACTGGAAAGTAAAACGCCTAAAGACTAAATACTCACCATATTCCGTACATTTATCTTCATCCAAATATGTAAAACCTGAACATTACAAGAGAAATCAGTCTACAGTCCTTTAGAAACGGGGGGCGGGGAATTACCGGCGGGCTAAGCCGCGGATGATGCAAGGGCGGCCCGGGTGGGAAAAGATTACAAGCCGTCAAACCACTGCCCAGAGTCTGTCGTTATTCTTCAAACCACTGATATTCCAAAATCGGCTCTATCTGTATCGGATCAACTGAAAATAATGTATGATACTCAGTTATTATCAATGCAAAGGGCTTAATATCATCCCTGTCCGGTAACCAGTAGTAAAAGCCATCATCAACACTTGCCGCACAATAAATCTGCTGCGCTGACCATAAATAAAAATTATGAGCGTACACAGCAACAGAAACAATATAGCCGTCTCTAAGAGCAGCCTCTTGTATTTCCAAAGCTCTCACATACGCATCATACGTGAGTAGCAAACTTTCGTGAACCGGTGTTTCAGAAATAGCATTAGAGCTTACCCACGATTTAAGTTCTCGTAAGTTAGAAAAGTGTCTTGGCGGATAAACCACCTGTAAATCGCCAAGTTCCTGACAAACGCTATGGTAAGACATATTTATCTCAGCGAGTTCTCTCGTTAGAGTCGTATTTCTGTTATTCAACTGATTACAGTCAGCCTGCAAGGCCTCCTTCTCGGCTATTAAGATACTCTTCTCCGCTTCTAAGGATGCTATTTCAGACTCCGCCGACTCTATTTCATTTTCCTTTGCAGCCAGTTCATCTTTAGTTGCTTTTAGTTCAGTTTGAATTCCGTCTAGCTCGGCCTGAATGGATTGTAGCTCCTGCTGTGTTGTGCTGAGGTCAGTTACAACAACATCATGTATTTCCTGATCGACACTACATCCAGCCAATAAACATGATAATAACAAGAATGTCAATCCTACTAAAAACGCCTGGTTTTTCATGATAAAACTCCCGGTTTATATTTCTATATAAAAAGGGTACCAGCTACCGCCATTCAAATGATCCCAATGACCTTGTTTACACACCGCCACATCCCACTGTATAACTGTAGGTATAGGTAATTTATGAGTCCTCATATGTAAGTACCATTATATTCATGTGTGAATATTTGTCAACAACTTATCTTAATCTGCTCTATATTCATGGGATATCATAGAGTATATGGGAAATAATAACGGCCCAAGCCGCAGATGACACTGGGCGGTTAGGGTGGGAAAAGATATCAGACGAGGAGGGGA
>CAYNDI010000055.1:0-6706 GCA_964395955.1 uncultured Dehalococcoidaceae bacterium | reverse complement strand
GCCGCAGATGACACTGGGCGGTTAGGGTGGGAAAAGATATCAGACGAGGAGGGGATGGAGGACTGGATTCCGGCCTGTGCTGGAATGACAGTAGAATGAGATTGCTTCGTCCTTCCGCAGAAGGACTCGCAATGACAGTAGTGGTGGTTTGACACAGAGACAGCTACAAGGGTATACTTCATATCCGTAACTAAGCTTTAAGAACAAATTTAAGGAGGAATCCCTACCTATGAAAAACCTGTTGATTGTCTATCATTCGCAGTCCGGCAACACCGAAGCGATGGCTAAAGCCGTGGCAGAGGGCGCCAAGGGTGCAGGGGCGACAGTATCATTGAAAAAGGCCCCCGATGCCGGCGTCGACGACCTGATGGGATGCGACGCAGTCATATTCGGCACTCCCAACTATTTCGGCTACATGGCGGGGATGGTCAAAGACTTCTTCGACCGCGTCTGGTTTACCGTCCGTGAGAAGATGCAGGACAAACCCTACGCAGTTGTCGGCAGCTACGGTGGCGGCGGGATGCCGGCCATCGAGAGCGTGGAGAAAATCTGCGACGGACTCAAAATGAAGAAGGTGTCCGACAGCATCGGCATACAGCGAACCCCCACCGATGAAAATATTAAAGCCTGCCGGGAACTGGGAGAGAAACTGGCCAGGCTATAATAAAACCACCAGCTTTGACAATACACGTCATTTCGGCTTATAATATTAGTACTGACTCTCATAAAGAGGTGGCATGTTATGGCAAATCAGGTAGGTAAAAGGTACCGCTGCGCCAAGTGCGGCGCGGAGATGATTATCACCAAGGCCGGCAACGGTACGATAACGTGCTGCGGCCAGCCGATGGAGCAGAAACAGTAAACAACCCCGTTTGCAGGAGGTCGGAAAGTGGCAAGCCAGCTGGGTAAAAGATATCGCTGCGAGAAATGCGGCACCGAAGCACTGTGCACCAAAGCCGGAGCAGGTAAACTCACCTGCTGCGATCAGGAAATGAAAACACAGGAAGCCAAACCGATTCCTTCCTCGGACTAACCCGGGACGGTTAAGGTCAGGCTTCTCCCGTAGCTAATATACGCGAAAACTTTACTTCACCGCCGAAGTCAGTTTGTTATGCAGCCTTTTCCGGAGTATCTTTCGACTGGGCTACCGCTTTATTCAACTTCTTCAGCAGTCTTGCCTTGCGGCGGGCAGTGTTATTAGCATGCAAAACCTGCTTCTCCGCCGCTTTATCCAGGGAACTCACTGCCTCGGTCACGGCTGCCTGGGCGTCTTTAAGTTCACCGGCGAAGATAAGCTTTTCCGCTTTAATGATATTGGTCTTTACCTCACTGCGAACGGACTTATTACGCCCCTGCCTCCGCGTGGCAACCCGCGCCTGTTTCTCTGCTGATTTACTTGCCAAGATTTACCTCCGTCTGATTTTTACTCGGACCTTTATCCCCTTTCCCGGTCAGCGGGACCGGGGAGCCGGCGGTACCCGGCCGGGGAGCGTCAATCCCGACACGACTGACGCTGATAACTCCCTTAACGGTCTCTATTTTTTTCAAAATATGGCTTAATTGCGCCAGGCCCTTGATTTCCAGGGTTAAGAACATAGTAATGGTCTGGCCGTCGCTATCGGCAAGATTTGCCGAGGTAATGTTGACCTTCTCCTCGGCTACTACCGTGGTAACATCACGCATCAGACCGACCCTGTCCCAGGCCTCGAACTCAATATTAACCGGATAGAGATTGTCGCTCTGCCCCCACTCCACCGGAACAAGTCTCTCTTTCTCATCTTCGTTGAGGACGCTATTACAGTCCGTGCGATGGATGGTGACACCGCGGCTGCGGGTGATATAGCCGATAATCTTATCGCCGGGGACGGGATGACAGCACTGGGCAATATTCGTCATGAGGTCGCCGACCCCCAGTACCTGCACCCCCGATAGCATCGAAGTAGACGTGGGTACTCCCGTTACGACGGTTTCTTTTTCCTCCTGGGCGGCCAGCTTGATGACAATCTGATGGGCAGTAACGGTGCCATTGCCAACCGCCGCCAGGAAGTCGTCCAGGCTGCTGTAAGCGAACATGTCTGCCAGGGTCTGGCGCTCCGTCTGGATCCCCAGGCGACGGAGCTCTTTATCCAGAATCTGCTTGCCACGCTCGATATTCTCGGTTCTCTCCTGCTTGTTGAACCACTGCCGGATTTTGGTCCTGGCATGCGAAGTACTGACATATCCCAGATTGGGATTGAGCCAGTCCAGGCTCGGGCCCCGGGCTCCCTTGGCAGAGATAATTTCGATGATGTCCCCGTTTTTCAGCTTGTAATTAAAGGGAACCAGTTTACCGTTGATCTTGGCCCCTATGCAGCGATGACCGACTTCGGTATGAACGCGGTAGGCAAAATCGAGTGGCGTCGACCCCCTGGGCAGGTCTTTTATCTCACCCTTCGGGGTATAGACGAAAACCTGGTCGATGAAGATATCCGTCTTGACAGACTCCAAGAATTCCTCGGCGCCGGAGAGTTCACGGTGCCATTCGATGAGCTGACGCAGCCACCCCACCCTTTCCTCAAAGGCTATGTCTTCCTCTTCACCTTCTTTATAAGCCCAGTGGGAAGCGACGCCGTATTCGGCAACTTCGTGCATGGCCCTGGTGCGTATCTGGATTTCCAATTGGGTGGTGCCGAAAGCCATCACCGCCGTGTGCAGCGACTGGTATCCGTTGGGCTTGGGACTGGCTATGTAGTCGTCAAAGGCATCGGGCAGGGGATGCCACAGGTTATGGATGATACCGAAAGCTTTGTAGCAATCCGGCTCAGTATCGACGAGAACCCTCAGGGCGAGAATGTCATGAATCTCGCGGTATTGCCGGCCCATGGCGGCATACCTGGTCAGTTTCTGGTGGATGCTATACAGGTGTTTAGGTCTACCCGATATTTCAGCCACCAGACCGACCCGGTCGAATTCCTTCTTCAGAAGCTTAATAGACCTGGCGATGAATTTCTCCCGCCGACTACGACCGAGGTCCACCTGCCGGGCGACGTCGGCGTACTCTTTCGGCATCAAATACTGAAAGGAAAGGTCTTCCAGCTGCCACTTCAACTCCCATATCCCCAGGCGATGAGCCAGGGGAGCGTAGATATCCATGGTCTCCTGGGCATTTTCAATCTGCTTTTCCTCGGGGAGGTATTTCAGAGTACGCATATTATGCAGCCGGTCCGCCAGCTTGATAAAGACGACGCGGAGGTCCTCGGCCATGGCAACGAGCATTTTCCTGAGGTTCTCCGCCTGCGATTCACCGGTGACCGGTGCGGCGGTGGTTAACGAGACTTTACCCAGCTTGGTGACGCCATCAACCAGTTTAGCGATTTCCGCCCCGAACCGTTTTTTTATATCGTCGATGGGGAGACCGGTCTCTTCCGGTATATCGTGGAGCAGGGCAGCCGCCAGAGAACTGTAGTCCAGCTGGAGTTCGGCCAGGATATAAGCGGTCTGTAAAGGGTGTTCGATAAAAGGCTCCCCGGAGAGGCGCTCCTGTCCCTGGTGCTTTTCCGCGGCGAACGCATAGGCTTCTTCCACCACCTTGAGTCTTTCCGGCGGCAGGTATTCTTTGGCCTTTTCCAGAAGTCGGTTAAATTCCATCACGCCCCAACGAGATAATCAGGCAATCCCTTTTTACCTTATTAATATAGGTAAGATTATAATTTCAGTATAGCCCAAAAGGGTGGGAGTGTAAATGATTGGGCGAGCGAAATTCTCCCTTAATCCCTCCCTTCGGCTTCACTCAGGGCAAGCTCTTACGAAGGAGGGAGACAGATGGAAGGCAGAAGGGGCATCTGCGGGCTAAGCCGACGATGGTGCGAGGGCGGCCCGGGTGGGAATTCTTCGACAGGCTCAGAATGAGCGGAGGGGATGGGCGGAGGTACTGCGGGCTAAGCCGCTGATGATACGAGGGCGGTTAGGGTGGGAATAGATAAAAGCGAGGGAGGTGGGGGCGACTTGCTTGCTTTTATCTTCCCGGTAAACTATAATCACATCCGACCGTATGGTCCTTAAGGTTACCGACCGACCGCTCCTGAAGCTACGGAGGTAATAGACTTCAACAGGAGGAGCGGGGGATAGTCGTTTATTATAAGGAACCGGTCTAAAAAAAGGAATTAAGGGGGGAAGTATAGAAATGGCAACGACAAGATTCATATCCAGTCATAAAATGGAGCAGTACGACGTAGTCAATAAAAAGGGCGAAGACTTGGGACAGGTACAGACCTTTGTCATGGACATGCAGGAAGGTATGATTGCCTTCGTACTGGTGGCCTTCGGAGGCATTCTCGGCATCAGCGACAAGTGGTTCGCCATGCCCTGGGCCGCATTGGAGTGGCACCCGGGAACGATGAAATTCATCCTGGATATGCCGGAAGAAGTCCTGAAGAACGCCCCTGGTATGGACAAAGACGGGTGGCTGGAAGAAATCTCCAGGTGGGAAAAAGAGAGAGACACGGAGCTGCTCGACCGCTATTACACCACCCATGGTTACGAAACATATGAGGGAATAGTGCAGAAGAAAGTAACCAAGATAGGCAGCCACAAGCCCGATGCCAAGTTCGAGATTGATAAGGACACGGCGGGTGAATACAGGTTTAAACTGGTGGCTACCAACGGAGAGTGCATCGCGGTATCCGAGGGTTATACAACCAAAGATAACGCGTTGAACGGCATTGATTCCGTCAAGAGAAACGCGCCCGAAGCATTGATAGAAGACAATACAGATTAACACTGGTAAGTCCACCCTCTGGAAAAGAATTTAAGTATCATGGTGAGCCGCGGCTCTACGTCGCGGTATCACCAATCATGTATATTACCGGGGCAAGGTCACCCGGCTAATCTACTATTGCCTGTAATCAACCCATTTAACTATTTCATGAAATGGGCATTATAGTATCAAAGCCCGGTGGCGTCAAGGGGCTGGAAGGATTGAGGATTGGGGAAGGGTAATAAAACAACGGGATAAGCCACCGATGGTACGAGGGCGGCACGGGTGGGAAAAGATAACAACGTTTTATTATTTACCCGGCTTTGTGCATGGGCCGGATTGTCCTCCCGGTTGACCGGCGGTAGACTACTTCGATAACAAAGGATACGGCTACCATTATCACCAGTACCAGGATTTCGGCCGGGGAGGTCGTGGCTCTCTGGATGATTAATACCACCAGGGCTGCCAGGCAAACGACTGCACCGAGCAGGGATATCCATCCGCGCGAACCGCTCTTTGCGGACAGCCGGAAATTGGCGACGTTTACCGCCGCGAAGATAAGCAAAAAACCGGAGCTGCCCATCATCGAGATACGGGATAAGTCCAAAACATTAGCCACCACCAAAGTAAGTCCCGAGGTAATGAGCAGTCCTTCGATAGGCCGTTGCCAGACTTTTCTATCAAGGCTTTTCGGTAACTCACCCTCCTTGGCGATTACGTAGCTGACCCGGGTTGTTCCATATAGAGTAGCATTTATGGCAGAAGCCGTTGATAACAGCGCGGCGATAGCAATCATGGTGAAACCGGCCGAACCAAGGAAAGGTCTGGCCGCCTCGGCCAGGGCATAATCCTCGGCTGCCACGATACTATCTAATGACAGATTCCCCACTGTTACCAGAGAAACCAGCACATACAGGCCGATAACGAACAGGACCGACGTAAAGTAAGCACGGGGCAGCGTCCGGCGTGGATTTCGTACGTTCTCAGCGGTGTTGGCAATTAGCTCGAATCCTTCGTAGGCCAGAAAAATGACCATGCCCCCGGCGACAAGCTGTAACGGACTGCTCCAGGCCGCCGGCGCGATATTCGGCGCATTCACGCTCCGCAGACCAACTCCCAGGAAAAGCATGAGGATGATAACTTTAACCGCCACGATGAAATTTTCGGACCTGCCGACGGCTCTGGCGCCCAGAATATTCAATAGCGTAAAGGCGAGTACCACTGCGCTGATAAAAATATGCCGCCAGAAAGGTTGCGAGGCGGCCGGGAAAAAACTGGCGCCATAACTCCCAAAGGCATAAGCATAAAGCGAGAGCATAATAATATAGCTAAGCCAGAGCAATACGTTTAAACCGCCCGTAAAGACGCCCGGGCCGAACGCCTGATTCAGGAACTCTACCGTCCCGCCGCGGGTGGGATAGGTTACCGATAATTTGGCATAGGAATACGCGGTTAACAGAGCTACCAGCCCGGAAATGAGAAAAGCCAGCGGTGTGCCGCCTTTAGCCATCTGTACAGCCAGGCCGAGAACCGCAAAAATGCCGCCTCCCACCATCCCACCGATACCGATGGCTACGGTTGACCAGAAGCCTATGGTCCTTCCCTCCGGGGGACTACCGCTCATTATTAACCTTTGTATTGATTAAAAAACAAAGAATTAGTCTGGTTACTTATACTGGCTAATTATAGGATGAGAAAACTGACAAAGCAAAATACTCCGGACAAGAAATCCGGCTCAACATAAGATGGTACGAGGGCGGCACGGGTGGGAAAAGATAGATACGAGGGGTTCGGGGGGAGATACGGATTGCTTCGTCGCCAGGCTCCTCGCAATGACAACATAGAGTGATTATCATCTAGTGGTGTACTGGGCGGAAAGCAGGGTATCTATAAAGATAATAGGCTTTTCCACCTTCTTAAAGTCCAGCGGGCCGTGGACCATCCCGATGGGGACATGGACGGTGGTGGGCA
>CAYNDI010000054.1:0-11265 GCA_964395955.1 uncultured Dehalococcoidaceae bacterium | reverse complement strand
GTCCTCGAATTTATAGCCCGAGAAACCCGGACCAACGTCCGGGCGCTGGAAGGCTCATTAAATCGTGTAGTCGCTTTCGCCAAACTGCTCAGGTTAACGCCGACCGTGGATATGGCTACCAAAGCCCTCGAGGACGTGGGCAGCAAGGAGTACCCGACCGACGATATTACTCCGGCCGTCATAATCGAAGCTGTCGCCGATAGCTTCCAGCTATCCAGGGAAGAACTGACGGGCAGAAAGAGGGACAAGGACACCACCCTGGCACGCAGGCTGGCGATGTACCTTATCCGCCAGGAGACCAATTTTTCTCTGGCACAAATAGGCCGGGAACTGGGTAAACGCGATGCCGCCGCGGTAACCGCCGCCTGCAAGCAGATAGCCGGTAACATCAATGATAACCCCTACCTGAAGCGTAAAATCCGGGACATCAAGCGGCAGCTGCGTCCCAAAACAGCGCCCAGGGTATAGCCATTTCAATTTATTCCATCCAATATTCATGAAGCAGACTGGTTGATTATTGCTTTGACAAAGCAATAATTGCGGTTTTTTTGTGTTTATTTTGGGTACATTTTTGCTATACAACTACGCATGGACACCCTGAGGTCAGCCTGCGAAATACGTCTTATTAACAATAAATTAGCATGTATTAGTAATATTACTGTTAATAGAAAACTTCTACATATACATTGTTGTATAATCATTATAATTACTCAATTTTATAGGATTATATGTTGGACCGGGCAGAGATAAAGGTGAAGGCAGGCGACGGCGGCGACGGGGTGGTGGGCTTCAGGAGAGAGATGTACGTGCCTTTTGGGGGACCCGACGGTGGTGATGGGGGAAAAGGGGGTGACGTTATCATCAGGGCTGCCGGTTCTGTGGATAGCCTGCGCGGCTACCGCAGAAATAAGCTTTATAAGGCTGGAAAAGGGAAGAACGGGCAGGGAAGAAAAAAGACCGGCAGGAACGGTGAGGACCTGGTGCTTGAGGTGCCGCCGGGGACGGTGATAACGGAGCTGGCCGACGGAGAGAAAATACTTATTGCCGACCTGGAGAAGGCGGGTGAAAAAATAACCGTTGCCAGGGGTGGCGAAGGCGGGTGGGGTAATACAAGATATAAGTCATCGGTCAACCAGGCACCGCGAATAGCGCAACGCGGTGAGGCCGGGGAAGAAAAAAACATCGGACTGGACATGAGCCTGATTGCGGATGTCGGCATAATAGGATATCCCAACGCGGGAAAGTCGACGCTGCTGGCTACGGCCTCCGCCGCCAGGCCCAAGGTTGCCAGCTATCCCTTCACCACCCTTGAGCCGGTGCTGGGCGTGGTTGAAATAGGCCCGGAGAGCTTTATAATGGCGGAAATACCCGGCCTGATAGAAGGGGCGCACCTCGGCAAGGGACTCGGGCACGACTTCCTGCGGCATGCCCGGCGTACTAAAGTGCTGGTACAACTGCTCGACGGGACCGCGGCGTCGCCGGTTGAAGACATGACGCGGTTAAACGGGGAACTGGCCATATACGACCCTGTACTGGCACGCAAACCGCAGATCGTGGTCCTTAACAAAATCGACCTGCCCGGGGTACATGACCGGCTGAACGATATCACAAAAGAGCTAAAAAGCGCGGGTATTAACGTACAGGAGATCTCCGCCATGACAGGGCAGGGTGTGGAAAGGTTAATGAAAGAGGTTATGAAGGTCCTGAAGTCTGAGAAAGATACCCGTAAGCCGGTCAAGGTGTACCGTCCCCGGCCCAGAGAACCGCGTGTAACAGTAAGCCGGGTGGGAGATGAATATATCGTCGCGGCGCCCGGACTGGAGCGCATCAAGGGCGGGGCGGGAGTAAATGCCGCCGACCTGCGCTGGGAACTCGACTACCAGTTCAAAAGGCTGGGAGTCGATAAAGCACTGGAGAAGGCGGGAGCGAAAGAAGGGGATAAAGTCCGCTGCGGGGAGATCACCTGGGAGTGGTCATTGCCCGGGAGGAAAAAATGAAAGTTGGCGTGCTCGGGGGAACGTTCGACCCGGTCCACCGGGGTCATATAGCCATGGCTGAAGAGGCGAAGGCTTCCCTGGGACTTGATGAGATGCTTCTGATACCGGCCGGTCACCCGATGTCGAAGACGACATACCGGATAACACCAGCCCAACACCGTCTGGCAATGCTGCGCCTGGCGGTAGCCGATAAACCCCATCTAAAAGTCTCAACCATGGAACTGGAACGACCGGGACCGACTTATACCCTGGATACACTCATCGAACTGAAGAAGCAGTACGGTGATAAAGCCGGGATATATTTCATCCTGGGGTGGGACAGCCTGGCGCAACTCCCGGAATGGCATGAGCCGGGGAGAATCATCGAGATGTGTTACCTGGTGGCTGCGCCGCGGCCGGGATTCCCCAGACCCGGCCGGGAGGATATGGAAAAAAAGCTACCGGGCATATCCGGCAAGGTAATATTCATGGATAAACCGCAAATGGATATCAGCGCCTCGTCGATACGGGAGATGGCCGCCGGTGGTAAAGCTATCGACAAGCTTGTGCCAGGGCCGGTGGCGGAATATATCAAAAAGAATAAGCTGTATACGAAATAACGGGAGGGATATGTTGAAAGCATTAGGAATAGTCGGCAGCCCCAGGAAAGGGGGCAATACCGAGATATTGACGGCACACTGCCTGAAGGCGATAGCCGAGGAGGGATTCGAGACGGAGCTGGTAAGCCTGGCCGGACTCGATATAAAAGGCTGTAACCACTGTGATTACTGCCGCGACCATGAAGGGTGCTCGATAGAGGACGATATGCAGTCCGTCTATGAGAAGATGATAGCTTGCGATGCCCTTATCGTCGCTTCGCCGGTATATTTCAGCTCGGCCACTGCCCTGGTGAAGGGGCTGCTGGAAAGGGCGGGATATATGTCTTTCCGGGGAAATCCCTTCGCGGGAAAGGTAGGCGGGCCCCTGGTGGTCGCCAGACGAGGCGGTCAGGACTTCACGTTTGCCGAACTGCTCTACTGGTTCCACATCAAGCAAATCATCAATCCCGGCTCAACGTACTGGAATATGGCTTTCGGGCATGGGAAGGGAGAAGTAACCAGCGACGAGGAAGGAATGAGGACGGCCTGGAACTTCGGGAAGAACGTCGCCAGAGTGGCGAAAAAGCTCAGGGGATAGTAAGAGACTAATCGAATCCCGGGCCCCCTGGAATTTCTATTTTAACGCCTCTGGCGGGGTTTCCTGAAAGGCCCGGGACCTGAAAACCGGGCTGGTCATTTAAGCGAGCTATAAGCTATAATAGTGCCCAGGAAAAGAAGGCGGAGGTAACCCCCTTGGCTGGCGACACGGTAATCAGCGAAGAACTGAACAGCCTGCTCAACGTCGAGTTCGGGCCGGAGGTGTACGAGGTGGAAAAGGGGATGCTGAGGAAGTTCGCCGAAGCTATCGACGACCCCAATCCCAGGTGGGAAAATGAGACACCCCCGACATTTCCCGCGGCCATCGTACCTAAAGAACTATTAAATAAACTCTTCAACGCGGATATCCCCCTCAGGCGGCTCCTCAACGGGACGAGTGAGCTCGAGTACCTGAAACCCATCGAAGCAGGCGATGTTATCTCCGTAACGGCCAAACTCACCCGGATGCGGCAGGTAGCCGGCGCCGAGGGCCCGACCCTTTTCATGTTCACCGAGATGACCTATACCAACCAGCGGGGCGAGGTGGTGGTTAAGGGGAAGAATACGTATATCAGGTACTAGCGGGGGATTGACAGTGGCGCAAGTATATTACGAGGATATCAGCGAGGGAAGCGAGGTACCGGCACTGGTCAAGTACCCGACGACCATGCAGCTGGTGAAATACGCCGGTGCCTCCGGGGACTATTACCAGATACACTACGATAAGGACTTCGCGGTGGAGAACGGGCTGCCGGGCGTTATCGTCCACGGCTGGCTGACGCTATCGTTCCTGGGGCAGATGCTGACAGACTGGCTCGGGGAGAAGGGAACGCTGGTAAAGTTGGGCGGCAGCTACCGGGGCATCAATAAGGTCAACGAGGATATCTTCTGCTACGGGAAGGTAAATAAGAAGTATATCGAGGAAGACAGAAACTGCGCCAGGGTGGAAATCTGGGCGGAGAATCCCCAGGGCGACAAGACAGTAACCGGCTCGGCGGTGGTGACGCTGCCTTCCCGCGATAAGCCTTAATCAATATTAACTCATCTGCGCAGTTGCGCAAATCATGTTCCTGTTGTCATTGCGAGACCATCCGCCGGAGGTGGAGGCGAAGCAATCCCGATGCCCAGGCTTGAGTTTGCCACGGTCGCTAACGCTCCCTCGCAATGACAGCGAGAGTATCTGCGCAGTTGCGCAACTACTCACTTACTGATTTGTTATCTTCAAGAGATGCCGCCAGAAGTTCGCTCAAGTCCATCGCCTTGACCGATTCTTCGACTTCTTTAGCTTTCAGCGCGTCATCGAACATGGTCAGGCAGTAAGGACAGGCCGTCGCCACGCAGTCGACTCCGGCATTAATCACCTCTTCTATGCGGCGCATACTAACGCGTTTATCCGGCTCCTCCTCCATCCACATGTGGCCGCCGCCCCCGCCGCAGCAGAAGCTATTGGTCCGGCGGCGCGGCAGCTCGACGTTATGGCCGTTAACCGCTTTCAGAATATCACGGGGTTCTTCATAAATGTCGTTGTACCGCCCCAGGTAGCAGGAATCGTGGTAGGCGGCTTTTAACGCCGTGGTTTTATCGATGTGAAGCCGGCCTTCCTTTATCAATTGTGCAATAAACTGGGTATGGTGGATTACCTCGTAATTGCCGCCGAACTGAGGGTACTCGTGTTTCAGGCTGTTGAAGCAGTGGGGGCAGGTGGTGATTATCTTTTTAATATCATATCCCTTGAGAATTTCTATGTTCTGCTGGCAGATGGTCTGGAAAAGGTATTCGTCGCCCATGCGGCGGGCGGGGTCGCCGCAGCAGGCTTCCTCATCGCCCAGTATGCCGAACTTGATACCGGCCGCCCGGAGGATTTTGGCGGTGGCCTGGGCGACCTTGATATTACGGTCGTCCAGGGCGGCGCTGCAGCCCACCCAGTAGAGAATATCGATATCGCTGTCCTCGGAGACGGACTTAATATCCAGTCCCTCGCACCAGGTGGTCCTCGTGGCGGTGGTGCCGCGGTAAGGGTGCCCGCGGGTGCCCAGGCTTTTTAGGGCTTCCTGGGCGGCTTCCGGGAAACTGCTCTTTTCCATAGCCAGGTTGCGGCGCATATCCACTATCTTATCAACATGCTCGATGAGAACAGGGCAGACCTGCTGGCAGGCGCGGCAGGTGGTGCAGTCCCAGAGAACTTCCTCGGTAATGACCTCACCTAACATTTCTTTGCGGGACTCCGCCGGTTTGTTAGAAATGAGGACGGGGTAAACATCATAAAGGTGATTTTTAAGGTCCTGAATGACCTGCTTGGGGTTGAGAGCTTTTCCGCTGAAATTGGCGGGACAGGCGTCCTGGCAGCGGCCGCAGCGGGTGCAGGCATCCAGGTCGAGGAGCTGCTTCCAGGTAAATTCCTCTATCTTGCTGACGCCGAAAAGCTCCGTTTTTTCGAAGTCTACCGGAGCCAGCGCGCCGCGCGGACCCAGGTCCCTGAAAAAAATGTTTACCGGGTCCCAGAAGATGTGGAAGAGCTTGGTGTTATAGAGTGAAAGGTAAACGATGGTGCCCAGGACCAGGATGGAGTGTACCCACCATATACCGGCGTGCCAGGACAGCAGGGTATTCTGGCCGGCGCCGGAGAAAGCCCTGGCCAGTACGTAGCCGCCGGGCGACCAGGGCGCCCAGCCCGGATTGGTCTGCAGCTCGGTGGCGGCGATGCGGAAGCCTTCGAGGACAAAGCCGGTGACGACGGCGCATAAAATTAGTAGCAGGGTAACGAGGTCGTCCCAGCGGTTGTCCAGCCTTTCCGGCTTCATGACGTAACGCCGGAACAGGGCCATGAGCACACCGATAATCACCAGTATGCCGAAGACATCGGCGAGTACCGCGTAGGCCAGGTAGACGTTTCCTTCCAGGAAATGGATGATATAATGATTGATAAACTCCAGGGCGGTGGCGAGGAACAATATCACGAAGCCGCTGAAAATAAAGAAGTGGGTAAGTCCGGGGTAAAATTCCCGGAAACGCCAGTCCTTTTTATCCGCCCCGAAGAACTTGCGGTGGATAAGGCCGTCGATTATAGCGATGCCGAGGAAATCAAGTATTCTCCTGCCTGGCTGGTTGAACCTGTCAGCCGGCTGGCCCAGCCGCCATCGGCGGTAATGCCGGTAAATTGAATAAAGAAAAATCAGGACGGCGATGGCCGCCAGAGTATAGAAAATCCAGGTATGCTCAATGTTCCATAGTGATTCACGGATAGGTTCTTCCATAGTTTCTACCTCTTTCCGGCTACGATAGCAATCCACTCGCCGCCTTCTTGATAAGGTGTTCCGGCGAGGTCGTTCCAGGTATTAATTAACTCAAATCCGGCCCTTGATAAAACCTGCCGGATAGTCTCGAGGTCATAGTCGTGAAACCAGTTATGATATATTTTGATATTATTGTCATCAATGACGATGTACCGGTCCAGCCAGACATTGTCTTCCGGATAGTCAAAACCCTGTGTTAAAACCAGGTGCCTGTTCGGCCGCCAGAAACCGTCGTCACTTACGTACCAGCTGTTTTTCAATCCATACTTTTTACGGCAAGCTCGCGTCGTAATATCGAAGACGAGGACACCTCCGGGTTTCAGGGCTTTGTTGAGCATAGATAGAAGCCGGTCTCTCATCTCGTCTGAAAAAACGTTCAATTCCCCGGTGATCTGCATGACCGCATCGAACTCACAGGAGTAGTCGATACCAAAGAAGTTAAGTAACCGGTATTCGATGTCCAGTCCCTTCTCTTTCGACTGCGCAATTGCGTAATTGAGCGAACTTTCGGAGATATCAACGCCGGTTACTTTAATGCCTTTTTCGGCCAGCCGGCTGGCGTACAGGCCCGGCCCGCAGCCTAAATCAAGAATCTTATATCCCGGTTTCAAAGCCCCGGATGAAATGAGATTAGATACCTCTTTATCGATGGTTACAGGACGGCGGCTGGCAGCGTCGTTGTCGGGATTCAGGTGCGCCTCTAACATGCTTTTGGATATATGGGGGTCGTCCCAGAAAAGCTTTTCACCCGGCTGGAAAAGCGGAGGCTTGGCGGAATATTGAGATATTGATTTTAAGAAATCCGTATAGCGCGTTTCAGCCACTTTTCTTAACCTTGACGTAATGGTATTTATTTTTAAAGCTGTTCCTAAAAGCGATATCTTCAACGGCTTTGCGTGCAATCGTACACGGTTCTTCATCCTGATAACCGACAGGCATGAGAAAGAAACAGGAGAATTCATCCGGCAGGTTCAATATTTTTGATGCTTTTTGGACGTCCAGAAAGCCTACCCAGCAAGCGCTTAGGCCATAGTTGACGGCGGTCAAAAAGATATGCTCTCCCGGAATCATTGGCGCGCTGTTATTGAACAGGAGAGAAACCGCGCGCTGGTCCGGGTACTTCCGCAGATACTCGATAAATTCTGGAGAGAATCTTTCTTTATTAACAATAAGGCTGAAATCATCTTCCGCTAGAGAAGCCAATTCCTCTGTCACTTCCGCGCAAAGGGCAATCACCAGGGGAGCCGTGGCAATCCACGTCTGATTGCCGGCGGCTTGCGATAATTGCGTGATAACCTTTTTATCCGTCACCACGCCGAATAGCCAGCCCTGGCCGTTGCCACCAGAAGGGGCTACCCGCGCGCTTTCAATGATTGCATCGATTATTTCCTCAGGTACCGGTGTGTCTTTGTATTTCCTGACTGACCTTCGCTTTTTTATTACCTCTAAATATTCCATGACTCCCCTCAAAAACTCGTGGGCTAACCACGATTATATCACAAAAGATACGGGAAAAACCTTTGACATCTGATACTGTTGCAGGCTATTATTAAATCCCGAAGAAGGCGAAGTAGCAGGCGCAAATGCTCACCTGAGTAATTGCGCAATTGCGGGAATATGAAACGATTTGAGCTTATCGAGCATACCGCCGACCTGGGGCTGGCGGCTTATGGCAAGAATTTAGCCGAGGCGTTTGCCAACGCCGCTTACGGTATGTTTTCCATTATCGCTGAGCTTAACGCTGTGGAGGAAAAATTATCACGCAGAGTCGAGGTAGACGGTGATGATATCGAAAGCCTGCTCTTCGAGTGGCTGAACAACCTGCTTTATTTCCTCGACGTGGATACTATTTTGTTCAAGCGGTTCGACATAATAGAGTTTGGGGAAGGACACCTGACGGCGGAGTGCTACGGAGAAATGTACGACGCCTCCCGGCATCAATTGAGAACGGGGGTAAAATCAGCCACCTATCATATGCTCGAGGTGGACCGGGAGAAAAACCGGGTGCAGGTGATTTTTGATGTATAAGCGGCTGTCATTGCGAGCGGAGCGAAGCAATCCGTCAGTAACGCCTGAAGTAAAGTTACAGATTGCTTCGTCGCTACGCTCCTCGCAATGACAGTCCAGACTGGAGGTGCGGCGATGCCGAAGTGGAGCGGTGAAATGGAGAAGGTCGACGAGTACCGCTGGCGTATCCCGAAGAGCTACAAGCCGGGTATGCGCGTGGACGGTCTTGTCTATACCGATGAGAAGATGCTACGCCAGATTATCGACGACCAGGCGCCGGAGCAGGTGGCCAACGTGGCTTTCCTGCCGGGGATAGTCGGCTATTCCCTGGCGATGCCGGACATCCACTGGGGCTACGGGTTCCCTATCGGCGGGGTGGCGGCGACAAGGGTCAGCGACGGCGTGGTATCGCCGGGGGGCGTGGGGTTCGATATCAACTGCGGCGTGCGCATCATGCGCACCAACCTGACACAGGAAGAAGTGGCTCCAAAGATAAATGAGCTTATCGACGCTCTTTACTACGCCGTGCCCTCGGGCGTGGGCTCGAAGGGAAGGATAAAGCTGAAATCGGGTGAAATCGACGAGGTGCTGTTGAGGGGGTCGCGGTGGGCGGTAAATAAAGGCTACGGGAGAAAAGAGGACCTGGAGACCACCGAGGAAAGCGGAGAGATGGAAGGAGTCGAACCCCGGCGTGTCAGCCAGAAGGCCAAGGAGCGGGGAGTACCGCAACTCGGCACCCTCGGCTCCGGCAACCATTTCCTCGAGGTGGCGGTAATCGACGAGATATATGAGAAAGATACCGCCGCGGTGATGGGCATCGACCGGGTGGGGCAGGTAATGCTCTACGTCCACTGCGGCTCGCGGGGTCTGGGCCACCAGGTGGCTGACGACTATATTAAAGAAATGATGCGGGCGATGCCGAAGTACGGCATCGAGGTACCTGACCGGCAGCTTGTCTGCGCGCCGGTGAAGTCCACTGAGGGACAGGCCTACCTGGCCGCCATGCGCGGCGCCGCCAACTACGCCTGGGCCAACCGCCAGTGCATCACCCACTGGGTACGCGAGGCCTTCTGCCGGGTGATGGAGATGGGCGATTATAACGCGGGACTGGAGCTTATTTACGACGTTACCCACAATATCGCCAAGATTGAGGACCACGAGGTAAACGGCAAGAAAGAGAAGCTCTGCGTACACCGCAAGGGCGCCACGCGCGCTTTCCCGGCCGGCCATCCGGACGTGCCGAAGAAATACGCATCAATAGGACAGCCGATACTTATCCCGGGGGACATGGGGCGGTTGTCTTATATCCTGGCGGGGACAGAAAAAGCCATGAAAGAGACCTTCGGTTCAACCTGCCATGGCGCCGGACGCCTGAAGAGTCGGTCGGCGATGAAGAAGCGTCTCAGCGGTAGAGATGTGTTGCGTGAACTGGAAGCCCGCGGCATAGCCGTGCGGACGGGCAGCCTGCCCGGCCTGGCCGAGGAAGCCCCGGAAGCCTACAAGGATGTGGCCGACGTGGTACGGGTAGCCCACGGGTCGGGTATCTCCAGAAAAGTAGCCCGTACAAGGCCGATAGCGGTGGTGAAGGGGTGAATATTATGGCATGAATTTTACAAAGAAAAATTAATAAAACATACAATATAGCTTTAAAATTCGACCGGCGGTTGTTGACATTTCTGTAAGATAATACTATCCTTAATAGTAAGTGGCATAGAACGTTAGTGCTATTATTTAGCGAGGGAGGGTTCAGATGGCTTTACTAACTGATATTGAACTCAAAGATGCCCTAAAAACAGAAGACCTCGAAATTGACCCTTTTGATGAGGAAAGTTTACAAGCAGCAAGTTACGATATGAGACTTGGTAATAGAGCACTTATTACCAAAACGGTATCCATAGAAGAACTAAAAGGTAAAATTCAAAAAGAGGAAGTTAAAGAAATTAATGTTGAAAAAGAAGAATCCTTAACGATACCCGGTGGTGCTTTTGCCTTGGTTTCAACCCTCGAAAGAATAAAGTTACCTAATAACCATGCCGGTCATATTGGAATGCGGACGTATTACACTAGAAAAGGTCTTTCAATCCTTTCTGGCCTCCAAATAGACCCTGGGTGGGATGGAGTATTAGTACTTGGTCTCGCTAATCTTTCTCCACGGTCAATTACGTTAGATTATAAAGACAAACTTTGTACTATTGAAATCCACAAATTGAATCGCCCAGTTGAAAAACCCTATAGAGGAAAATTCATGGCTGAGCAGCGGGAGGGGAGAATACCCGTCTCAGATAAGGATTACTTAAGAACGATAGAGACAATGTCGGTTTCTGACCTCACTAAAGCATTAATTGACTTATCGCAAAATGTCGGATCTTTAGGAAACTGGGTAAAGGGATTTTGGGTTGGCTTTGGGATAGTTATTGTATTAGCCATTATTTCACTAATACTTCAAGCCGTAAAATAGCGAACAACTTTTCCACTTCATACTTTATTACCGCCAAATCAAGGATTCTCAATGTTAATGACCCCCCAATACGCCGAGGGTCAACGCGTAAAAATAATCCCCCTGATAGGCGGGTTCGGGAGGAAAGACCCGCGGGTTAAGGAATTCGTCGGTAAAACGGGGGTCGTCGTGAAATCGTACTGCGTTTCCAGGGACGAAGTCTGGGAAAAGACACTAAAGCTCATCGATGTGTACTGCTATGATGTCCGGCTCGATGGGAACGGAGACATGGTGCGGGGAATACCGGAGGTGGGGCTGGAGGCGTATATCTAACGATAATTTGACATCTGGCGAAT
>CAYNDI010000053.1:0-11278 GCA_964395955.1 uncultured Dehalococcoidaceae bacterium | reverse complement strand
GCCATTATTCTGTCCCTCATATGAGTATATAGTTAATTGAACACTTAAAGACGGGGTTTCATTACTGCTGGAAGAATCGGGAATATTTATCTGTACCGATCTAACCAGACCGGTAGTATAGTCATTATTAAGACTGTGAACAAAAGCAACCAGATCAGGCAGTTCTCCTTCTACGCTAACACTCATTGCCGTCGTGTCAAGTCCGATACCCTCGTATTTATTCGGCTTGATTGGTGTAGTGCTCATGTTCGTGATGACAACCCCGCAATAATCGGCGATAAGGAAGAGTTCCTCGGATACGTCAACACTCACCACTGTCTGGTCTAGCCTTCTTATAGCCTCATCAAGCAACACCTGTTCTTCTTCTATTTTCTGCTGAAGAATATCCAGGTTCCCCGGCGTATCTGAAGCCTGCAATTTTTCTAACGTCATCGTAGAAATACGCAGTTCTTCATCCAGGGTACCTTTTTCTTGAAGCTGCCCGGAACGGGCTATACCCAGGCTGCCCAGCACAACGATAAATATACCCGCCGCCAGGATTAGCCAGCTTGTTTTACTTAATTTTAGTAATTTCATATTTCTTTCCTGTAATCCTCGGATTATTAAAATGCCTGACCGTAGATCGAATACATGGCCGAGACCATTGACAGGGCGATCAGACCGACGATACCGGCGATGACAATAGTCATAACCGGAGGTATCATGTTTATTAATGACTTCGTTTTTTCCTGTGCCTCTGATTCGTAATTCTGAGCTACAGCGATTAATGATGTATCCAGGCTACCGGTTTCCTCACCAACCTTGACCATTTGTACCATCATCGGTAAAAAGACGGGATTATTAGCCATGGGCTTAGCCAGCCCTTCTCCTTTGAGCATTTCTATCTGAACGCCATACAGCGCCTGCGAGACGACCCTGTTGCTGGCGCCCTGTATGACCAGAGGCATAATTTCAGTTAGAGGAAGACCGGCCGTGAATAACAGCGAAATACTCCGGCAGCAGCGGGAAAGCTCATTTAATAGTCTCACTCTCCCCAGTTGAGGTAAACGTAACATCAGTATGTCTAATTTCATTTTTCCGTCTTCTGTCCTCAGGTAAATGAGGACCATACCAACAACAATGAATAGCCCCAAAAGGATATGCAGAGCGTGTTCACGGAGTATATTCGAAAGAGATATCATATATTGGGTCAGCGCGGGTAACTCGGCACCCAGCGACCCGTACAGGTTACTGAAAGAAGGCAGCACGAAAAACATCAATATGCCCACCACCCCGACGGTAACCACGGCGGCAATCGCCGGGTACATAAGGGCACCCTTGATTCCTTTACGTGTTTCTAATTCCCTTTCCATATAGTCGGCCATTTGATTGAGCATCGTCTCCAGACTACCGGTCTGCTCGCCGATACTCAGTGTCCGGCAGCTCATCTGTGAAAAAAATTCCGGGTGACGGCTCATGGCGGTCGATAGCTGGTTACCGCTGCGAAGATCAGAAACAATATCGTAAACCACCTTTTTTAAAGAGTGTTTTGATATCTGTTCCTGTAATAATTCCAGAGCGGTGACGATGTTAATTCCGGATTCGAGAAGCAGCGCCAGCTGACGGAAAAGCAATATAATATCAGTCTGTTTTACGGGGAACAACTGCGACGCCAATTTACCCGGGCTGAAGAACGGGACATACGGTCTGAGATTAATCAGGCGGTAACCGGCATAGCTGAGCATTTCGGTAATCACATCTTCACCGGTTGCAGTTATTTTCCCTTTAACAATCTCACCTGATTCACTGCAGGCTATATACTGATAAATCATCTGCTCTCTACTCCGATATTCATCACACCAACCATAGTTTTCAGCCCTTAATGATTTAGTTATCAGAAGGAATAGGCATTGCGTAGAACTTCGGATGGAGTGGTAATGTTTTTCTTTACTTTCAACATGCCATCCCCGAGTAAGGTAGTCATGCCTCCTTTAATAGCATGCGCCCGCAATTCGTTGGCGGTGGTACCCTTCACCAGCAATGTCTTCACTTCATCGCTGGTAGTTAGTATCTCAAACATACCGGTCCGTCCCCGGTATCCGCTATTAGCGCATGACTTGCACCCTTTACCCTGGAGAAATTCTTTTCTTTCCTCGCCCATCTCCTGGCTATAGATAAGGCTCTGTTCGGGGGTCGCTTCTACCAGACTAGCGCAATGGGGACAAACCCGGCGTATCATGCGTTGGGCTATCACGCCGATAAGGGCTGATGATACCAGAAATGGCTCCACACCAAGGTCAAGGAGACGCAGCACTACGCCGGCGGCGTCATTGGCGTGGATTGAAGATAATACCAGATGCCCGGTAAGAGCCGACTGAATGGCGATATTGGCTGTTTCGGCATCCCGTATCTCTCCGATTAATATCACGTCGGGGTCGAGTCTCAGTATAGACCTGAGGCCGCTGGCGAAAGTAACACCGGCCCGCGGATTAACCTGAATCTGGTTGACATTCGAGAAACGGTACTCGACCGGGTCTTCCACGGTGATGATATTCCGCTCGGTCTGGTTAAGCGAATTAACGGCAGCATAAAGAGTGGTGGTCTTGCCCGCCCCGGTAGGCCCGCTGACCAGTATGATGCCATAGGGTACTTTAAGCATCTTTTCAAACAACTCCAGGCTTTCAGGAAGAAATCCGAGATCGGATAATGCCAGCGTTGCCCTTGACTTGTCCAGGAGGCGTAATACGGCCATTTCACCAAAAACCGTAGCGATAATACCTACACGAATATCGATAAGCCGTCCCTTGGTTTTTACCGAAAGCTGGCCGTCCTGCGGGCGGTGATGGTCCGCAATGTTCATATTGGCCAGGATTTTGATCCTCGATATAAGCGAGGCCATCGTCATCAACGGGAGCGAAAGCATGTCGTGGAGGGTACCGTCAATACGGTAGCGTACCCGTACCTTTTCCTCACCGGGTTCAATATGAACATCGGAGGCTCTGGCTTTCACGGCTTCATCGATAATCAGCGACAGGGCTTGAGCTACCGGAGCCTCGGTGGCAGAATCTATATTAAGTTGTTGGGGTGCTTTTTTGCCTTCGGATATAGATATATTGGAGATATGTTTTTCTATCTCTTCGTAGCCCTTGTAATTGAAATCGATAGCATCGAGGACTTCCTCAACGGTAGCCGGCTCAGGTTCTATGCGTAATTTACTCTTGCTGGCTAACGCTTCGAGGGCGATGATATCCGAAGGATTCGCCATAGCCACACGCAGGACATTGCCATCGATAGTCAGTGGAAAGACGTTGTATTTCCGTGCCATAGCTTCGGGAATGAGACGCAAAGCCTCGGCCTCAAGTGAATTACTACGCAGACTATTCCCGGCTTCACTAATGATTTCCGCCATAATAGAGAATTTCCTTATCTAGACTGCAATTATAATACCCTTTACAAACTTCATCTTATATGCCTTTCGTAATGTTTACAATAGCTAATTGGTCATAGGTATTTTGATTGATAGGGTTAACCCCTGGGTAAAAATCAGTATATCCCCTGGTACTTTTTTAGTTTTTAATATTATGTTAAAATATAAAAAGTAGACATCATCTTCCAGCGGATGCGATTATCAAACCATGAGGAGAAAACATGATAGAGCCAATTGAGAATTTCTTGAATTATCTGGCGGTAGAGAAAGGCTACTCCGAACATACCATAGCCGCCTATCGCAATGACCTGACGGGTCTGGCCGATTTTGCTAAAAAGCAGAATATTTCCAGCTGGTCCGGTTTCAACCGCCAGAATATGTCAGGCTACCTTCTGGACCTCAAGGAAAGGGGCTATGTCGCCACCACCATGGCGCGCAAAGTGGCTGCCGGACGGTCCTTCTTCGGCTTTCTGGTATCAGAAGGTATCATTAAAGACGACCCGACCGAGAACATGAGTTCCCCAAGTGTGGGGAAGGCATTACCCAAGCCGATACCCATCAATCAGGTCCGGCTGTTACTGGAACAACCGGCCAAGCTATCTACAGCCGAAGCAAAAAGGGACAGGGCTATGCTGGAGTTATTGTATGCCAGCGGCATGAGGATAAGCGAACTGGTGGCTCTGAATATGGGCGATGTTAATACCGAGGGCGATTATTTCGTACGGTGTTTCGGCAAAGGCCGTAAAGAACGTATTATCCCGCTTTATGAGCAAATTGCCATGACGGTTAAGAAGTATGTTGATGAAGACCGCCCCAGGCTGGCCCACGGTAAAAAAGATGTAGCTTTATTCCTGAATGCCCGCGGTGAAAGGCTTACCAGGCAGGGTTTCTGGCAAAAACTAAAGGAATATGCAAAATCAGCCGGCTTAAGCAACCAGATAAGCCCCCATACCCTGAGACACAGCTTTGCCACTCATATGCTGAGCGGAGGGGCAGACCTGAGGTCGGTCCAGGAACTGCTGGGGCATGCCAATATATCCACCACACAGGTCTATACACACCTGACTACCGAGCATGTACGCCGGACGTATGATAAATCCCATCCCAGAGCTAAAGATTAGTCTTCAGGAGGCAACTGATGCCAGGCAAACCGCATCATGGTAAAAGTAAACGCTATCACCAAAGTAAGAAGAGCAAGGCCATACGGCGGTACGGCACTACCGCGGCACCGCCGGCGAAAACCGAGATGCCGGCAGCGACGGTACCGGCAGCCGCCCCACCGTCTCCTAAAGTTACCGGAACTCCGGCAAAGGCCGCAGCAATACAAAACCCTTATGTTAAAGGTGAACTGCGGAGAATCGCTCTTTTTGCGGCAATCGCTGTCATTATCCTTATAATATTATCTTTTATCATATCCTAGTCTCTATCTGGTGGCTATGATAGACTATAAGGTGGCCAGAGCCACATTGGTGGAACACCTGAGTTCAGAAATCAAAGACCGGCGGGTACTCGAAGTGATTTCCCGTATACCCCGGGAAGAATTCGTTCCCCCGGAGGTACGCCGCCAGGCTTATGAAGACAAACCGTTACCTATCGGCTGGGAACAGACTATCTCCCAGCCGTTCATCATCGCCATGATGACGGAGGCGCTGGAACTCAAAGGCGATGAGAAGGTACTGGAATTGGGTACCGGCAGCGGCTATCAAACGGCAATCCTGGCGGAACTCGCCGGGCTGGTGATATCAATCGAGCGGGTGCCTTCTCTGGCGGAATCCGCCCGGGCGTTACTGGAGAAGCTGGGGTATACTAATATAGAGATACATCTCGCCGAGGAGACTCTCGGCTGGAAGCGGGGAGCACCTTACGACGCTATCATGGTCACTGCCGGCGCACCCAGAATACCCGAGGA
The DNA here is from genome assembly GCA_964395955.1 of uncultured Dehalococcoidaceae bacterium. Lineage (GTDB taxonomy): Bacteria > Chloroflexota > Dehalococcoidia > Dehalococcoidales > RBG-16-60-22 > CAYVPT01. Next base: position 5,963 of record CAYNDI010000053.1, on the reverse strand, counting down.
GCTCATGAATCAACTGGCATTCGGTGGTCGCATGATAATCCCGGTAGGTTCACGCTATATTCAGGAGTTATGTAAATTAACCAGGCATAAAACCAGGAATACCGTGAAAAACCTGGGCGGTTGCCGCTTCGTTTCTTTAATAGGTAAAAATGCCTGGGAACGATAATTATCATCCAGATACGGAGGAGAACTGATGGATATCCTTGAAGCTATCAGGAATAGAAGAAGCATCCGGCACTACAAGACCGACCCGTTAGACGACAAAACCGTACAAACTGTCCTGGAAGCCGCCCACTGGGCCCCGTCCTGGGGCAATATACAGTGCTGGCGCTTTATCACGGTACGCAATCCCGATATCAAGACTCAGGTTGCCGATACTCTAACGAAGATTACCATCGATAATGAGTTGGTGGATAATGCAGCTTCCAAAGCCATCAAGCAGGCACCGATATTGATAGTCCTCTGCGCCGAAACAAGCAAAGCGGGCTGCGTTCCCGACGGCACACCGGCTACCGATAAGGGAGAGTACTGGTATATGTTTGATATCGCTCTGGCCATGGAGAACCTGACCCTCGCCGCCCACGCACTGGGACTGGGCACGGTGATTGTCGGCAATTTCGACGCTGCCGTAGCCGCCAAAATACTGGAGGTGCCGTCCGGTTTCTGCGTGGTTACCATGACCCCGCTGGGCATACCCGACCGTAAAGGCCAGGTCTCCCCCCGGAAACAGCTTTCCGATGTGCTTTTTAAAGATAAATTTAGCAATAAATAGGGGGAAACAGATGGAACTATTTGAAGCTATACAGAACCGGCGAAGCATCCGGAAATATAAACCCGACCCGGTTGACGATAAGAAAATCGAGACTATCCTGGAGGCCGGCCGCTGGGCACCTTCCTGGTCCAATACCCAGTGCTGGCGTTTCGTTGTGGTGCGCGACCCCCAGGTTAAATCCAAACTGGCGGAATCTCTACTCAGGTTCAAGCTGCCGGATAAGGAGATAGACAATCCGGCGATTAACACGATTAAGACCGTGCCCGTGGTCATTGTAGTCTGCGCCAAACTGGGCACGTCCGGTACCGCTCCGGGAGTCGGCAGCGGGGATTTCTTTACGGAAAAGGGCGACTGGTATATGTTCGATGTCGCCCTGGCCGTCCAGAACATGGTACTGGCGGCTCACGCGCTGGGACTGGGTACGGTGATTATCGGCACCTTTGACGCCGCCAGGGCGGAGAAAGCCGTCAATGTCCCCGAGGGTTACCGGGTAGTCACCTTTTTCCCCGTCGGCGTGCCCGACCAGGCAGGCAGAACGCCCCCCAGGAAAGAACTGTCCGAGATAGCCTTCAAGGACACATGGGACAAGTAGTCCCGGTATTCCTTCAAAGCAAATTACCGCTTCAGCGAACGCTTGCCGTATTCGGTCGTCTGCGGGTATAATATTATTCGAAGAATATAGAGAGCAGGTGGTTTCATGCCTAAATACGGACTTGATAATATTCACAATACCGTCTTGCTGTCCCACGGCGGCGCCGGTAAGACTTCTCTTTCGGAGGCAATACTATTTAACGCCGGGATTATTAAACGCCTGGGGAAGGTTGACGATGGGTCGACTACCTCGGACTATGAACCCGATGAAATAAAGCGTAAAATCAGCATCAATCTGTCTCTGCTGCCCGTCGAGTGGCAGGACAATAAAATAAACATTCTCGATGCCCCGGGATATACCGACTTCGTCGGCGATATCAAGGCGGGCATGCGGGTCAGCGAGGGTGCCGTAATCGTGGTCTGCGCCGCCTCGGGAGTGGAAGTCGGCACGGAGATGGTCTGGAGCTACTGTGAAGAGGCCGAACTGCCTCGCCTCGTTTTTATCAACAAGATGGACCGCGAGAACGCCGATTTTGTTAAAGTCGTGGGAGAAATCCAGACCAAACTCGGTAAAAAATGCCTGCCGCTACAGTTAGCCATCGGCGCCCATACCAGCTTCGAGGGAGTCGTCGACCTGCTGTCCATGAAGGCCTATACCGGTACCGGTACCCAGGCTAAAGAAACGGAAATTCCGGCTGACTTAAAAGACCAGGCAGATTCCTACCGTGAAAAGCTCGTGGAAGCCATCGCCGAAGTGGATGACGCCCTTATCGAGAAGTATCTGGGCGGGGAAGAAATCAGCCCGGAGGAATTAACCGCAACACTGCGAAAGGCCGTAGTCAGCGGGAATATAATACCGGTACTGGCCGGCTCGGCGCTGCAAAACACAGGAGTCAACCGGTTGATGGATGCTATTTGCGCCTACCTGCCCCTGCCCAAAGAGCAGAAGGTAGTTATCGGCGGCAATGATACCGAACCCAGTGAAACAGCCCCGCTGGCGGCACTGATATTCAAGACCACCGCCGACCCTTATGTCGGTAAACTCACTTACTTTCGCGTATACAACGGGGTGATTAGCAGCAACTCCCAGGTATACAATGCCAACCAGGAAGCCACCGAACGCATCGGGCAATTGTTTCTGATGCGCGGCAAGACACAGGAACCGGTGCCGCAGGTCACCGCGGGTGATATCGGCGCCGTATCTAAACTGAATGTTACGGCCACGGGAGATACCCTCTGCACTCAGGACAAGCCGGTCAAACTGGAGCCTGTCATCTTCCCGGCGCCCGTTTTCCGGGAGGCTGTGTATCCCAAGACCAAGACCGATATCGACAAGATGGGTACGGCTCTATCCCGCCTGACCGAAGAAGACCCGACCCTGCAGGTACACCGCGAGATGGGTACCGGCGAGACTATCCTCTCCGGCATGGGTGATACGCACCTGGCGGTCGCCGCCGAGAAGATGCAGCGCAAGTTCGGGGTAAACGTAGAGATGTCAATACCCAAGGTGCCCTACCGGGAGACAATTACCGCTCCGTCCAATGGCGAATACAAGCATAGAAAACAGTCCGGCGGTCATGGCCAGTACGGGCATGTCCTGCTTGAGTTCGAGCCTTTACCGGAACGCGGTGAGAACGAATTCGGAGATAGAGTGGTCGGCGGTTCCGTACCGAAGAACTATATCCCGGCCGTGGAAAAAGGTGTTGTTGAAGCGTATCAGGAAGGCGGGCTGGCCGGCTATCCGGTTGTCGGCGTAAAGACAACCCTTTATGACGGTAGCTTCCATCCGGTCGATTCCTCGGAAATATGTTTCAAAATCGCCGGGGCCCAGGCATTTAAGCTGGGGATAGCCGATGGAAATCCCATTCTCCTGGAACCGATTATGAATCTCCAGGTGACGGTTCCCAACGACCTTACCGGAGATATTATCGGCGACCTTAATACCAAACGCGCCAGAGTCCTGGGCATGAACCCGCAGGGCGACCTCAACACCGTCGAAGCGCAGGTGCCCCTGGCGGAAATACAGCGCTATGCTATCGACCTGAAATCGATGACGCAGGGACGGGCGACCTATACCATGGAGTTCGACCACTACGAGGAAGTGCCGGCGCAAATCACCCAGAAAATCGTCGCCCAGAGACAGGCGGAAAAAGCCGAAAAAAGCTAGTGGTTATTCATGTCATTGCGAGGAGTCCCGAGAGACGACGAAGCAATCCGTTACAACCATATAGCGTGTCTTGGAGATTGCGCCGGGCTTCGTACGGTTGTCCAGATTCCTATTTTCACCACCCCACCTGGATTCCCGCCTTCGCGGGAATGACGGGTCAGTTAGCCCTTCTCACGTCGCCCTGATTTCCTGTTTCATAAAGACAACGTAGCTACAGCCGAAGCAGATAGCGCTCAGACTCACCATGACGACGATGTGGGGCCAGATAGCCAGGAGGCACTGGCCGAGGCTGAGTGGATTAGGCAGCATATACATCAAATCACTGTAGGTTATCACGCCCAGGCCTTTCCACATCGGTACCAGCAGGACAATATAGGCCTGCTGGAAGAGAAAACTGGGAGAAAGACGCAGTATGGTCTGCTGCATTCCGGCTGCCTGAATCTGGCTGGCCGTAGCGGTGCCGGAGACAACGGGAGATATATTCTCGGCGATTACCTGGCCGAGTCCCAGAAATACCCAGAAAAAGTAAAATATGAGAAATACAACCAGCGGAATCAACAGGGAACCGGACGCCCGGCGGAAGACAACCGAAAAAAGCATTGACAGCCCCATCCAGAAAGCCCCGTAAATAATAATCACGACCATGTAAAGAAACAGCCTGATGATTTCCTCGGCGGTGGGCGGCACGCCAATCATCCTCAGCCCGTAACCAGCCACCAGCAGCAGCGTCGTACCGACCATCAGGGTCATCGCCATTAATCCCGCCAGGAACTTGCCGTTGATGACGCTGTCGCGGTAAACGGGCTGCGCCAGCAGCCGACTCATCGTACCTCCGGACCTTTCGCTGTTAATGGTATCAAAACCCAGCACTATACCGGCAATCGGCACGATAATTTCTATTGCCAGAGGTATGATTAGATAACCCTGAAATGAAGAAGTGAACAACGCCAGGAAGATAAAGCCGCCCTCGGTAACCGCCCGGCTCTCTGCCAGGGCGGCGCGTATGCCCTGCTGTACGGCGTACAGGCCGAAGCCGCCGGCAACCAGCACCAGCAGAAACAGGACGAAAAATCTGACGCTGTTGAAGTAGTCGGCCAGTTCCTTACGGATAATCGCTATCATTCTGCCTGGTTCTCCTTGAAATACCTCATGTAGATATCATCCAGGGAAAACTCGTGTACCTTCATCTGCACTAAAAGCGCGCCGCTGTCGACTACTGCCCGCGATATCTGCGAACGTAAATCCGTGCCGGTGCTGATTTTCAGCATCACGCCCTCGGCCTCGACCTTTTCCACCCCTTCGATTTTACCGATAATATCCGGCAACTCCGCCCTGGGTTCGGCGGTCTCAACCTCGATGAGATAACGTCCCCCCGCCATAGCTTCCCGGCCGAGTTCGTCTATGGCGCCCTCGACGACCATCTTACCTTTAGCCAGTATCCCCACGCGCTGGCAGACCCTCTGTACCTGCTGCAGCTGATGGGACGACAACAGCACGCTCGTACCCGTTCCGGGCAGGTCGGCGATAACGTCAAGGAGCTGGTTGATTCCCTTGGGGTCGAGTCCCGAGGTAGGCTCATCCAGGATAACCAGTCTCGGTCTTTTAATCAGCACGTCGGCGATGCCCAGTCGCTGCCTCATACCGCGCGAGAACTTGCGTGTAACTATATCCCTCTCCCCGGCTAAACCCACCTTTTCCAGCACTTCGTCGATACGGCTTTCGGTTTCGGCGGTACCGATGTTATTCAACTCGGCGATAAACCTCAAGTTCTCCCTGGCGGTGAGGTTATCGTAAAAACCGACCTCCTCGGGGAGATACCCGACAACCCGTTTTACCTTCAACGGCTCCCGGGTAGGATTGTAATCGAACACACGGGCGGTGCCGGCAACCGGCTCGGTCAGCCCCAGCAGCATCAGTATCGTGGTGGTCTTCCCGGCTCCGTTCGGCCCCAGCAGCCCGAACACCTCGTCCTCCCTGACCTGAAAACTGAGGTGGTCAACTACGGTGACATCCCCGTAGTTCTTGGTGAGGTCCTTTGTCTCTATGGCTAAATTATCCGTCATTGCCTATCGCCGACCGAACCGCATAAAGATGACCGCCAGACCGATGATTACAATCACAATAATACCCACACCGACCCATCCCCAGATGGTGGGTGTTTCCACGGTAACCCGGATATCCATCTGGCTGGCAAAAGCCTGTTTCCCGGATACCCGCAGGGTAATCATGTAGTCCCCGGCTACCGTTTTGGGAGGCGGTTTGATGTTGACATCGATGGTTTTGGGGTCAAGTATCTCCAGAAGGTCTATTTTATCCGGTTGACAGGTTATTTCCCAGCCGTCGGGCTTCTCTGAAGAAAAGGTGATATTATCGATAGTGGCGGAACCCGTATTAGTGACTGCTATAGAGAAGATATTATCCCGGCCCGCTTTG
>CAYNDI010000052.1:0-11577 GCA_964395955.1 uncultured Dehalococcoidaceae bacterium | reverse complement strand
CCGCGAGCGGGGAGTGTTTGTCCTTTGCCGTACTTCCAATGCTGGGGCCGTCGACTTCCAATCGCTCTCATTCAAGACCGAAGGCGGCGCTAGGATGCTCTTCGAAATAGTGGCTGAGAAGGTCAACGAATGGAACGAATACGGGAACCTGGGTCTGGTGGTGGGCGCCACTTACCCCGAAGAGTTGAAGCTGATACGGGACAGGTACCCGGAAATGCCGTTCCTGATACCCGGGGTAGGAGCACAGGGGGGCGAATTGTCCAGGGTGATAAAGGTGGGCGTGGATGCAGGGCGTAAAAGGACGGTTATCAATTCATCGCGGCAGATTATCTACGCCTCGAAGGGTGAGGACTTTGCCCGTGCCGCCGGACAGACCGCCGGAGAGCTTAGGGATAAAATCAACGATTATCTGGGAAAAAGCGCCGGGTGATATTGAGGGATGGTCCTGGAAATAACACGCGGTGACGTGGTGCGGTTCAAGAAAGCCCATCCCTGCGGCGGCGACACCTGGCAGGTGGTGAGAATCGGTGCCGATATCGGTATCAGGTGTCAGAAGTGCGGACGCCGTGTCCTTATGAGGCGAAGTATCTTCGAACGCAGAGTCAAGGACTTTATTTCCCGCGGTAAATAACAGGGTAGGCTATCCCCTGTTCTTGTTGGACTGTCTATAGGACAGCGTTCATACACGGTATTTTTTACCAGTCACCGGGGTGTCTCAACTGGCCGTCTGGTACTCTTTACTCTTTTCATGCAGAACACTGGAGATAGTCTTGCTCAGACTGTGAGCGCTTAATGGCTTTATAAGGTATCTGGTAGCGCCCATACGAAGGGTCTTTTTACGCTGGATTGTCCCGGCAATGGCGGTCAGGACAACGACAGGTATGGTGGTGAATTCCGGACTGCGCTTAATCTCGCGTAGTACCGACCATCCGTCCCGTCCCGGCAAACGTAAATCCAGTAATACGAGGGCAATATCGTTACCGCGGAGCAGGTCCATGCCTATCTTGCCGTCATCGGCTTTTAGCACGTGGTAGCCTTCAAGTTCTAGAACGCGGGAGATGAAATTCTGGATATCAATTTCATCTTCTATTATCAGCACCGTCCTGGTTTTACGCATGTTACCTTGACGTCCTGTACTTCTAAAGATAAATAATACTATTGTAAAGGTAATATGTCAAATTTCGTGCCAACTGGCACGCATATTAGATGTGAGAAAGGCATAAATATGCCACGCCCGTCATTTGCCCCGGGTGTTTTTAGAAGGTATGCAGGCCCTGAAAGACTTCTTGTCAACCCGCAGGATATAATGATATGCTATGACCAAGGGTGGCGGGGTAGTGGAGATGAAAAATTAGGTAAACATGCCAGTGTAGCTCAGTGGTAGAGCGGCGCTTTCGTAAAGCGCGGGTCGGGGGTTCGAATCCCTTCGCTGGCTGTCTTTTTTATTCTTTTCCCAGGATTTCTTCAATATCGCGGCAGGCGTGCGAAACAATCTCTTTTATCCGGCCCCATACCTCCGGCTCCAGGTGATGGGCTTTGCGGCCGACCAGTCGACCGAGATTTCTAAGTTCACTGATGGTATCCCGAAATTCCTCGGCGTTACGTGGATGCCACCATTCCTTCATCTGCCCTTTAATTTTATCTATAACATCCTTCTGTTCGTGCAGGAATTTTTTACCCTCATCGGTAATGGTGTAGACCTTCTTACCGTCGCGTTCCGAAGAACTCAGATAACCCATGTCATCGAGCATCTGGAGGGTGGGATAAACACTGCCGGCACTGGGCGTATAAAAACCGTGGAAGTAGTCCTCCATCGCCCGGATAATTTCATAGCCATGACTCGGTTTGTCTTTCAGGAGATTCAGAATGACGTATTTAAGATCGCCTTTCTCAAAAATGCGTGAGTGCCGTTCGAAAGGGAAAAAGGGGCGGTGGAACATAGCGCCTGTTCTCCTTTACCGTCATTGCGATATATCGTAACATATCAGAATCCATTTGTCAAGGAATTTTAATTTGTTATTTTAAATGCATAGAGTGTATAATGGATGCAGTTTACACTTTCCCGGTTATTAGAGACAAAAAGCCATTATATTTACAGTCATTCTATAAAGTACAAAAGTAAAGCCGTCCGCTACTGGTGGCTATTTTGAAAGGACAGGGAAATTACCGAGCCTCAACGTAAACCACGTTCTTTTTTTCTGACATCGCTGCCGTTTTTCATTATCGCACATGCGGCGCATCACTTCTTGATGGCGCTACAGCAGCCGTTGTTCCCCGCCATGCGTGATTATTTCAAGATAACGACATACACCAAGGCTTCGACGATACCAATGGCTTTCTCTATCGCCAGCGCCACGGGACAACTGCCGGCCGGCTGGATTGCCGACCGCTTCGGGCCGGTTGCCCTCATCATGATAGGCACCCTGGGCGTGGCCGTAGCCGGAGTACTCGTCGGGCTTTCCGTTAATTTCGTCATGTTGATAGTCACCCTGATGCTGATGGGGCTTTTGTCCGGGGGATATCACCCGGCGGCGACACCGCTAATATCGGCATCGGTCGACGCGCAGCAGCGCGGCCGGGCGCTTGGTCTTCACCTCGTCGGCGGTAATTCCGCCTTCTTCGTAACGCCGATTATTGCCGCCGCTATTATCAGCGCGTTCGGGGAAGCAAGCGGGTGGCGGTATTCATACCTTATCCTGGCCGCACCGACGGTGCTCTTCGGCCTGATTTTTTATGTTTACCTGTCGCGTCATGGCGGTAAAGCTCACGTGGAGAAGGTAAAGCAGCAGATTATCGAGGAAAAGCCGCCACAACCGGGATACAAGCGGCGGCTGATAGCCTTCCTGACGATGATGGTAATCGGGGGAGGCATTGGTATGTCGGTCCTGCCTTTCCTTACTCTTTATATGACCGACGAACTGGGAGCATCAAACGCGACGGCCGGTGGGTTGATGTCTGTCGTATTTTCCTCGGGGCTCTGGGCCGGGCCGGTCGGCGGCTATATCTCCGATAAAATCGGCAGTATCAAGGTGATTATCGCCACGGGTATCCTGTCCGGTGTAATGATTTATGCTTTTAAACTGGTCGAGATGGGTCCCAGCCTTTACGTCGTGCTGTTTTTCCAGGGCCTTATTATGGCCATGCGGATGCCGGTGACCGAGGTATTCATCATGAGCCAGGCACCGGGTAAACACCGCTCCAAGATTTTTGGTGTTTACTACTCCACGATGCAGTATACCGGTGCGATATTCGTGCTGCCCGGCGGCTATCTCCTCGAGAGGTTCGGTTTCGATACAATGTTCACCTGGGCGGCCGTGGGTGTCACGGCAGTGGCGATAGTTACCGCGTTCTTTATATATGACGCCAAGGACAACTACCAGGGCGAGACACAGGTCTTGTAGCAGGCTTAAAGGCCGGTCACCGGGTTATTCCCCGAATGTTTCCATCATCTCATCTATCCGGGACAGCTCAATTTCAAAGGCTATTGTCAACCAGGAATCGGAAGTAGATACCTCTATGTTTCCCATAAATTCCTTCAAATCCGGTTCTTCCATCATGCCTTTAAACAAGCTGATTAATCCGCTTATGGTATCATAGGCATCCTGTACGGATTCCGCTTCAAGGAAATGGAATTCAATGCGGCTATCCAGAGTCTCCTTCTCTTTGTTAAGGGAGAAGCCGACTACATCTATACTGCTGAAAGCGTCCGTGGATATGGGCATTTCACTCATCATGGGTTCATCGGCAAACATATCCTCAGCGTCTTCCGGGACTTCCATGGCCAGCGAAATCAGGGCATTGCCGTATCGATTATATGTATCGAGAAGCTGGCCTTCAACAGGATTGCCGTCACCCGTACTGACATCGATACTGTCCTTGACGGCCATAGTGCCGCCGCCCAGGAGCATTTTGTCGTTTAAGAAAGTGATTGAAAAGTCTTCACCTTTACCGGTGTATAATTTGTGGCCTTTATAGTCACTTGTGGTGAATTCTTCGCCGGAATTCTCTTCGACGTTCTTCATAAATTCGCTTTCGTCGAAGTTACCCTCGGCAATAAAACCTATATACTCGGTTTGTTCTATATCGCTGATGTCACCAAATATCAATGCATGTGAAAAATCGTTAATATCTATACCGGATTCTTTCAACAGCTCGTCCATGGCTTCATTAAAAGTCTGCGGCTGGTCGGCTTCTTTTTCCATTTTATCGTAAGTGTCTCTGATATCCTTATCGTCAATGATATTACTTATCCGGATACCGGCTATGAGATTACTTTTAGCCGGTACGAGTTCGATAGCCTCATATTTTTCAGACTGACATCCTGATGCCGGTAATAAAAGAACCGATATTAGTAATACAAGAAGTAAATATCCCGGTTTCATTGTATTGGCCTCCTGTCACTGGTTGTTTAGTTGAGCATACCATCCTGAAGGGACTATATCAATCCCACAAATGGGGGATTACTCCTCTCCTTCTATCAGCTTCTCACCGTACTCCAGTAGAGTCTTCTGGCGTTCCGGGGAGACCTGCTGCGATTCCAGCCAGGCTTTAAGGGCGTCGATGGGGGTGAGTTCTTCGGCGGTGCGGTCGCCCAGTCTCAGTCGTGTATCCCGTTGAATATCACGCGTGACGGTAGCGTACTGGGCTTCTTTGAGGGCGTCACGGATTTCGTTATAGTTGAGCTGTCCTTCCAGTGTTGACGGCAGGCTCACGTTCAGACGTACGATGGCATCACTGATTTTTTCCTGCTGACCGGCCACAGCCGCCAGGACGGTCGAAGTAGGGTCGACCTCATCTTCTTCAAGAGAGACGTCGATGGTGAGAAAACGCCGGGCGTTAACGGGGTGGAACTCAAAGGAGACCTTCCGTTCATCCTTGCCCCCGGGAGATATGTCTATCACATAAAACCCTTTATCATCGTTCTCCTCGCCGAAGTCAACGCGTTCCAGACTGCCGGCATAGACCACCGGGGGAATCTCCGAGAGTACCTGGTGTTTGTGGATGTGCCCCAGGGCGATATAATCGAAAGCGGGCAGGGCGATATTGCTGAGCAGGACGGCCGGTTCCTGCCCGATGGACATCATGCTTTCCGAGCCGGGTTTGGCCGTTCCGACTGATACATGGGCGGCCAGTATAGCCGGCATCGTTGGCTCGAGCTCGGCAGCTTTTCCGGCGATAGTCCGGGTAATGGCTTCCTGAATCTTCCGATTGACCTGCTCGATGTTGAGGTTTTTAGATTCTTCCCGACTCAGCAGGGCGCTACGTCTCAGCCAGGGAATAGCGACGACCTGTACCGTACCGGAGGCGGTGGGGATTTTATAAATATCGGGGCGGCTGGCCACATAGACGTTTTTCACGGCCAGGGTGTCGAATATCTCCGTGGCGGTAGCGCGGCCGATGGCATTGGGCAGGTCATGGTTGCCGATGAGGAGGAATACGGGGATTCCGGTGGTGGCCAGACGGCTGATACGCCGGGCGAACTCCCGCTGCTGGGTCTGGGTAGGCTCGCGGGTCTTATAGGCGTCCCCGCAAAATATAACGAGGTCAGCGTGGTTTTCCAGGGCGCAATCAACGAGTTGGTCGAGAGCCGAGAGGAAGTCGTTCAAGCGCGAAGAGAGGCCGGTAGCGGGATCGATACGACCGTAATTTTCCACGCCGAGATGCAGGTCGGCAAAATGAATGATTTTCATGCCTTTTGATATTCTACACTATTTTGTATTCTCACAAAATGCCGTCTTTGTTTGATTTTGTTTGTTTTTGGCTGATTTTTTTACTCACCCCCTTTATCCCCCTCTCAAACAGCTTTATTTTCAGGGCTCGGTTTACGTCGTGTTTGAGAGGGGGAATTAAATGAAAGAGGGGCTTACGCCCCTCTCAGACACCCTCCAGCGTTTCAGTGACCGATTTGACAACAGAGAAGTCCAGTATATATGATGCTACCGCGTCAGCTTTTTCCGTGACGCAGCAGGTTAGATTACATCACGAAATAAGAAATGAGACGGAGGCAAATTATGAATCGAGAGCAATACCTGGAATATGTCGAGTATTTTAACAGCAAGAGATTTGATAAAGTCGCCGGCTACTTCACTCCGGATATTACCGTCGAGTACCCGGATAACTTCTTCGGCCAGGATATGGCTCCCCTCACGCTTCACGGCCCGAAGGAGTTCATCGCAAATTACCAGGGAATTACCGAGAATACCAAGGAAGTCCTCGAGGTCGGTTCCTTTCTCTCCGAGGGCAATGAGGTCTTTGTAGAGCTTTACACCGAGTTCATTACCTTTAAAGACTCGCCGCCCGGTGCCGCCAGGGAGAGCAAGAAGGGCGATATCCGCATCATGACCAACTGGGTGCTCTACGACCTCGACGAACAGGGCAAGATGAAGCGTATCCGCATCGCCCATTTCCGCAACCACGACCCCAAGACGGCTAAGTATAAATAGCTGGCATATATTTCACGATGCTTCAAACCTCACCCCCTTTATCCCCCTCTCCTTGAAAGAGGAGGGTGAGGGATTTTTACAAAAATCCACCCTCTGTATCTCCCTCCTTTACAAAAGGAGGGAGAAGTAAATTTTAAGGATAAGCCGAGAATGATACCGGGCGGCCCGGGCGGGAAAAGATTACAGACGAGGGGTGGGGAAAAGGGGAAAAGCAGCCAGATTCCCCTTAACATAAGCTATTGCCGTGTATCGGTCGGTATGCTATACTGAATGGAGACCATATCCTGAATACTTATGATTAATATACCAAGGGAGGTCAACTAAATTGCCTGACACTGCAACCATCAAACAGCTTCTGGAAGCCGGCGCCCACTTCGGACATCAGACAGGTCGCTGGCACCCGCGGATGAAGAACTACATCTTCACCAAACGCAACGGTATTCACATTATTGACCTGGAAAAAACCGCCGTCATGCTGGATAAAGCCTGTGAATTCGTGAGTGATGTGGTCGCCAGCGGAGACACGATTCTCTTCGTCGGTACCAAAAAGCAGGCCCAGGAATCGGTACAGGAAGAAGCCACCCGCTGCGGCATGTACTACGTCAACCAGCGCTGGCTGGGAGGGATGCTGACCAATTTCGCCACGATACAGGCGCGCATCGACCAGCTGGTAAGGCTGGAGGACCAGCTAGCCAGGGGGGAACTGGGGCGGCTACTGAAGAAAGAAATCCTCAAGCTAAACGAAAAAATAGAGAAGCTCAACCGACAGATGGGCGGTTTTAAAGCCATGACAACCCTGCCGGGCGCCCTGTTTATTATCGACCCCACCAAAGAGAGAATTGCCCTGGCCGAATCCAGGCGCATGGGCATACCGGTGGTGGCTATCGTGGATACCAACTGCAATCCCGATGAAATCGACTATCCCATCCCGGCCAATGATGATGCCATACGGGCCGTAAAGCTTGTTTGCACCAAAATCGCCGATGCGGTTATCGAAGGGAAAGAAAGCCTGATGACGGCTGTTCCCGCCGAGGTGGTAGAAGAGAAGGTTGAAGGTGAGGCTGCTGTTCCCGGAGCGGACGAGCCATTGATTTTCACACCGGAAGAGGAATAAGGAGGCATACTTGGAAATTACCACGGGGATGATAAAAGAACTCAGAGAACAGTCCGGCGCCGGTATCATGGACTGCCGGAACGCTCTGGTGGGCTGCGGCGGAGATATGGAAAAGGCACTGGACTCTTTAAAAGAAAAGGGTCTTCTTACCGCCCAGAAGAAGTCGGAACGCAGCACGGGCCAGGGACTGGTCGAAGCTTATATACACACTGCCGGTCGCATCGGGGCGATGATTGAACTTAACTGTGAAACGGACTTCGTCGCCCGCACCGACGAGTTTAAGGGACTGGCGCATTGTCTGGCCATGCAGGTGGCGGCACTGGCGCCGAAATATATTGACGAGGAAGAAGTGAAGGAAGACGAGGATATTGACCCCGAGGAAGCCTGCCTGCTGACTCAACCGTATATTAAAGACCCCACGATGACGGTAAAAGATGTCATTATCGAGACGGTAGCTAAAGTGGGTGAGAACATCCGGGTGGGCCGGTTTATCCGTTACGAATTGGGAAACCAGGGATAGATAAATGGCTGAAGCCAGGTATAAACGGATAATGCTCAAGCTTAGCGGCGAAGCCTTGCGCGGCGGGCACCGTTCCGGCATTGATACGCCGACTCTAACCAGAACAGCCGGTCAAATAAAGAAAGTAGTCACGATGGGAGTAGGTGTCGGCATCGTTGTCGGCGGGGGGAATATCTGGCGGGGGGCCAAGGCGGAAGCGGGCGGCATGGAGCGGGTCACCGCCGACTATGCCGGAATGCTGGCTACGGTAATCAATGCTCTCGCCCTGCAGGATGTTTTGGAAAGGGAAGGCGTGGATACCCGGACACAGTCGGCGCTGGATATCAGGCAGGTAGCCGAGCCGTTTATCCGGAGGCGCGCTATCCGTCACCTTGAGAAAGGCCGGGTGGTTATCTTCGCCGGAGGCACGGGCAATCCCTACATGACTGCGGACACCGCCGCCGCCCTGCGGGCTATCGAGATTGGCGCTGATGTCCTGCTGATGGCCAAGAATAACGTCGACGGCATTTATACGGCTGACCCGCGTAAAGACCCGGATGCCAAGAAAATCGAGCGGATAACGTACCTTGAATTAATAAGGAAGCGGCTGGAGGTAATGGATACCACCGCCCTGTCTTTATGCCTTGATAACAAACTGCCCATAATCGTTTTCGACCTTGAAGCGAAAGACGGCCTGCTGCATGTCGTCATGGGAAAAACCATAGGTACACTTGTGTCGAGTGAGAGCTGATATGGTTAATGAAGTATTGAAAAGCATCGACGATAAAATGAAAGAGTCGGTAAAGGTCTTCCGGGCGGACCTGGCAACCATACGTACCGGCCATGCGACGCCGGCACTAATCGAGCATGTCAAGGTGGAATACGCCGGTGTACCCATGCCGCTGAATCAACTCGCCGGAATTTCAGCCCCGGAAGCCGGCCTGCTGGTCATTCAGCCCTGGGATAAAAGCTGCCTGCGTGACATTGAAAAAGCCATACAGAAATCGGAACTCGGTTTAAATCCCAGCAACGACGGTAATATCATCAGGATAGCCATTCCGCCTTTGAGCGAGGAAAGGCGGCAGGAGCTCATCAAGGTGGTCCACCGGAGGGTAGAGGAGAGACGGGTGGCCATTCGCAGCCTGCGGCATGAGGCGATGAACGAGCTCAAGACGATGGAAAAAGACAAAGAAATATCCCAGGATGAGCACAAACGCGCCCATGACCAGCTGCAGAAAATCACCGACGTTTTTATAGCGGAAATCGAAGAGCTGGGGAAGAACAAAGAGCAGGAACTCTCGGAAATATAGTCCGGGCGTATCTTTATCCGGTTTTCACTGCGTCCAGCCTGAATGGTGGTCCCTTTGAGTAAATCAATAAAGAAGGCAGGCATTCCCCGCCACGTGGCTTTTATCCTAGACGGCAACGGCAGATGGGCGGAAAAGCGCGGCCTGCCGCGGCCGGAGGGACACCGCGCCGGAGTCAGGAACATTCGCCGTATACTAAAATGCCTCGGTGAGCACGGGGTGGAGTATGTTACCCTTTACGCCTTTTCCACCGAAAACTGGAACCGGCCTGACGATGAAGTAAACGACCTCTTTAGTCTCCTGGTGGAGGTAGTGGGGAGAGAAGCCCGCGAGTTGCATAAAAATGGAGTAAGGATACGCCACATCGGTCGCCTTGGGGGACTGCCGGGAGAGGTACAAAAGGCCATCACCGGGGCGATTAAGCTGACCGAAAACAATAAGCGAATGACCCTCGGTGTGGCGCTGAACTACGGGGGACGGGCGGAAATCCTGGATGCCATGCGCCGTATCATAAACGAAAAAACCAAGCCTGATGATATCAACGAAAGGCTGTTCGGACGGTATCTCTACACGGCGGAATTTCCCGATGTCGACCTGATGATTCGTACCAGCGGCGAGATGCGCACCAGTAATTTCCTGATATGGCAGTCGGCATATAGCGAGTATTACTTTACGCCGGTCCTGTGGCCTGACTTCGACGAGAAAGAACTGGAGAAAGCGTTGCTGGACTACAGCCAGAGACAAAGGCGCTTTGGCGGGCGGCAATCTGAAGACGCATGCTCAAAAGAAGAGTTATAACCGCACTCTGGGGCATTCCTTTAGTCATTTTAGCCGTCTGGTTCGATGAGCCAATACCCTGGTTTACCGTGCTGGCGGCTATCTGGGGCATCATCGCCGTCCTGGAATTCTACCGGATGACCGGCATCTCTAAAATGATACCGCTTACCTGTTCCGGGGTAATCTGGACGTTACTCTTTATCCTGGCTCCCCATTGTGAATACGAATATATTATTCCGTTCGTACTGGCATCAGCAATTCTACTTTCGCTGGCAATACTGTTATTGCCGCCAAAGAAAGAGGGTATCTTTTCCGGCTGGGCATGGGTAATGGGGGGCATCCTCTATGTCGGCTGGCTGCTGGGTATCCTGGTGGCACTGAGGCTGGAAGCCGGGCGGGACTGGCTGTTCCTGGTATTGTTCACCACCTTCGGCTCGGATACCGCCGCTTACTTTATCGGCCGGGCGATAGGCAAACACAAGCTGGCGCCGAAAATCAGTCCGGGCAAGACATGGGAGGGGGCTATCGCCGGGGTAATCGGGGCGGTGATTATCAGCCTGCTTTTCACCCTCCCCACACCTTTTCAGCTTCCTTTGAGTTACTGGCAGGCGGTGCTGCTGGGGGTGCTTATCAGTGTTTTCGGTCAGTTCGGCGACCTTGTGGAATCAAGGCTAAAGCGCAACACGGGAGTCAAGGACTCGGGCGGCCTCATGCCGGGTCACGGCGGCCTGCTGGACCGGATGGACAGCGTGGTCTTCGCGGGGGTGGTGGTGTATTTATACTATATCTTTACTACTCTTTAGCCGGATTAAAATACTCTCATATATTCAGGAATTACCATCACTCAAAAATATACGATTTCCAACGTAGTAACTATGGAGGTACAAAGTTAAATGGCTATTAAAGAAAACCATAGCAAAAAGAGTCCTGTTACCGAAATTGGCAAGACCGTCCCGTCTAACTTAAAGTTCGGGATAATAGTCTCCATAGCAGTCATATGGGTTCAATTTTTCAGGTTGCTGCTTGAGAGTCTATTATCTTTTATGGGTATTTCCGGGGATATTATTGCCGGTTTTTTAATAGCTGCTATTGTCACTGTTTTGGGTTATCTGGTGTTATTAAGCTACAGGAAAATTCTATTCAGAATAAAAAAGATTACAGGATAAATAGTAACTATGGAAAAACTAAAAGCCGGCGCTGAAAAACTGGGAATCAAACTCAGTTCCAGGCAGCTTGAGCAGTTCCGGGTTTACTATCAGGAATTAACCGACTGGAATCAGAAGATTAATCTCACCAGTATCACCGACTACGAAGAAGTACAGCTAAAGCATTTCCTGGACTCCCTGACGGTGACAATGGCAATGAAACGGTCATCTGAAGACAGGGCTCTTAACGTTATTGATGTCGGGGCGGGTGCGGGACTGCCGGGAATACCGC
>CAYNDI010000051.1:0-11792 GCA_964395955.1 uncultured Dehalococcoidaceae bacterium | reverse complement strand
AAATTGTGTTTCATTATCTGTTCTTCTATAATGCTTTATATCATGATGTAGCAGATTGAGTAAAAGCCTTATGCTTAACAGAATTGAACACCATTTACTTTCGATGCAGTGCAATGACATTGAGCCTTTATTCATACTATATGCTGATACTAAAAGGGATATTGATGGTACTACGTTAGATTTGGTACTAAAAGCGTTGCTCAAGCTTGTGGATTTGGGTTTTTCTGAATGCATAATCCATGATGGTGAAAAATGGAAATCATATAGACACCTGACTTTACCGGATTTAAAAAAGCGTTTTGAAGGTCAGACCGAAGAAGAACAAGTCGAATATCCGATGCATACCGACGAATATTATTTTAAAATAACCGAAAAAGGTAGGAAAGAAGAAGCAAAAGAAATATATGATTCTTATTATCCCTCCCAAATGTAATGTGGGTTAAAGATACGGGATAAACCTTAGATGACGCTGGGGGCTCTGACAAACGCCCCGATTCAGAGCAGCATATCTCTCAGCGTTTTCAGGTTTAAAACATCTTCTTTATTGTATTCCAGAAGGGTATCCAGAGCGTCCAGGTCAAAGGACTCAACGTATTTCCACCAGAGCCGTACAGCCTCAAAGCCGTTCATATCCGGGAGGTTTCTGGCGATACCCAGTTGCCTTTCCACCCCTTTGAGTCCGCCATAGAGATTATTTCTCCAGCAATCGTACATCAGGTCATGGTGGTTACAGAGCTGCATCAGGTCGATGCCGAGTTGGGTCCTGATGAAGGGCAGGTCGAAGCGACTGCCGTTATAGGTATAGAGAATGTCGATGTCCCGGAGGGCTTCCAGGATACCGTCGGTAGTGACATCCCTGCCCACCAGCTGCACAAACTCGTCATTATCCCCGCGGAACAAATAAATGCCGATGACGGTAATCTCGCAGTCGAAAGGGGTAAGGCCGGTGGTCTCGATATCCAGATAAGCTTCGGTATTCGCCATTAGTCCTAATATCTAAAATCAAGGCTTGATGCAGGTTGAGTTACTCCTCAACCGGATTCCCGGGTCAGACCGGGTGGTTAAAAACCGTTGATGCCGGGTACGGGAAAGCGGCGGCACATCCGGGCTACTTCCTGCCTTACTTCTTCCCATACTTTCTCGTTATCAGGTTTAGAAATTACCTTTACAATCAACGCGGCGATATGTTTCATCTCTTCTTTTCCAAAGCCGCGCGTGGTCACGGCAGGTGTGCCGAGGCGGATACCGCTGGTCACCGTCGGGGGCCGGGTATCAAAAGGAATGGCATTCTTATTGACAACAATACCGGCGGCATCAAGGGCTTTCTCCGCCTGAAGACCGGTGATACCTTTATCCGTGAGATCGACCAGCATCAGGTGGTTATCGGTCCCGCCGGAAATAAGGCGGAGTCCCATTTGTTGAAGCTCGGTAGCCAGGGCTTTGGCGTTATCAAGAATAGCCCGCTGGTAATCGACGAATTCGGGCTGCATGGCTTCACGGAGGGCGACCGCCTTGGCGGCGACGGCATGCATGAGGGGCTTGCCCTGCGCTTCCGGGAAGACGGCGGCATCGATGGCTCTGGCGTACTCTTCGCGACTCCGTATCTTGCCCCCGCTGGGCCCCCGCAGCGTCTTGTGCGTTGTGGTGGTGACGACCTCGGCCTAGGGGACGGGGGTGGGGTGTAAGCCGGCCGCTACCAGGCCGGCAATATGAGCGATGTCTACCATCAGCTTCGCCCCCACGGAATCGGCGATACGCCGGAACCTTTCAAAATCGATAATCCTCGAATAAGCCGTATACCCGGATATGATGAGCTTTGGTTTATGTTCTTCAGCCAGCTTTTCCACCTGCGGAAAGTCAATTCTTCCCGTCTCACGGTTGACGCCGTAGTGAACGAAGTTATAAGACTTTCCAGAAAAGGCGGCGGGAGAGCCGTGAGTCAGGTGTCCGCCATGATTGAGGTCCATGGCCATGACGGTGTCCCCGTACTCAAGGAGAGCGAAGTAAGCCGCCATATTTGCCTGCGAGCCGCTGTGAGGCTGGACATTAGCGTGTTCGGCTTTGAACAGCTCTTTAGCGCGCCCGATGGCAATTTCTTCAATGGTATCCATATTCTCGCAGCCGCCGTAGTAGCGATGGCCGGGATATCCCTCGGCGTATTTATAGGTGAGGAAGGAGCCCTGGGCGGCGAGAACGGCGGGGCTGGCATAGTTTTCGGAAGCGATGAGGTTGACTATCTCTTTCTGGCGCTCTGCCTCACAGGCGATGGTACGATATATTTCGGGGTCGGCCCGGCTCAAGAAATCCATCGAACTCACTCCTCAGGGGATAATCGGATACCGTAAATAGTCTACAACCGGGGCTGCTGGAGTGTCAATTGGAATGGAGATTTCATACCTCACCCCTTAATCCCACTCTCCTTACGAGGGCTTTGTATCAATAGTACTTGTCGTGTCACCCTGAGCCCGCCGTAGGGGGGCGTGAGGGTCTGGTCGAGTAGTTTTCAGCTTTGACAATTAGATTCTCACGTCGCTATCGCTCCTCAGAATGACTTTTGATACAAAGCCCCTTACGAGGCAGGGTGAAGGAGAGGGGGAAAGATTTTTGAAGAGGGGCTGGCGCCCCTCTCGGCACGTATGCGGCAGTACGTCTTACGATACAACATCTCTCTATCCAACATTTACTCAGCAAGATGAATATCAAGATTTGGTTGAATTATCCTCTGTTATATTAGCCGGAATTGATTGTACAGATCACAGAAAAAGCAGTGCCTTTGATGTTTCTGACGTTTTAATTCTTACTTAGTCCAGTATGGATGCACAATCAATACTTTAGTTTTTCTTACGTTTAATAAGTAAAATCGCCACGACTATTATAATAATCGCTGCACCGATTCCCGCAATCCAGACAATCGGCAAGGTTCCTGAATCATCTTGCTCAGCGATTGGTTCGACAACAGCTAAGCTATTTTCTTCAGAGGTCGGGCCGGTACTACCGCCATCGGTGGTCACCGGAGCAACATCATTACTATTATCCGGCTCATTTGCAGTAGTGCGGTATTCGCTCTCTTTGAGTACATGTAGTTGGCTTTCTTCCTCGGTCGTTGCCCAGTCCTCGGGGTAGAGTACAACCGTTTCCCCCGCGGTGACGGTCACATCGTCTTCCCGTGATTCGGGTATATAGGTTATCCCCTCATCGGCATAATCTGCTGATTCGGTGCTTCTGGTGACGGCATCAAAGGTAACTTCACCTTCATCGGCGGTGACCACGATACTGTCGCCGCCTTCCTCGGTGTGCACGGAGAAATCGTCGTCGTCCCCGACCGAGACTCCTTCCAGTATGTATTCCCTGGCGATGAAGTCGCGGTCCAGAACCTCGACTCTCCCGTCGAAAATATGGGCGAACCTGACCGTGAAACTGTCATCGGCGGTCCCCGGTATGATTCTCATGTTATGCTCGACAGCTTCGGCATCGGGTGTGATAACATATCTATCGGTACTGCCGGGTAGAATCGTCTTTTCTTCAATCGCATACAACGAATGCTGTCCCATCATCCCCAGGGTATATTCGCCGTCCCCTTTACCGTCAACGTTCACGGCGAGGCTGATATCGGCCGGCAGCGCGTACATTCCTTTATCCGCAAAACTGCCGCCCATCATGGGTACCAGCGCCATGGAACCGGGTATCTCCTCGTGGAGCTTGCCTCCCTTCATGCCGGTAATCCTTCCTTTTTCATCCTCGAAATACATATCGGCGTCTCCGCCGAACACCCCTACCAGGTAATCGATGACGCTGGGTATGGTCTGGTCGGTTACGTAAGGAGCATCACTACCGGCATCGCCTAACTTGTTATGTCTGGCGGTATTGCCCAATGCCTGTTCATAGGTGTAATAGAGAAGTTTGGTGCTCCATACCTCGATGGGCTGGTTGGAGGTAGCGTTCCAGGAGAGCGGGTAACTCCAGTCGTTGAAGCTGAAGTCCATATACGGGAAGAAAGCGAAATTGGTAAAGTCAGCGGTCGGATTATGTATGGCATCCGGCCAGACATCATGCGCGTAATTGCTGTCGTAGACATAAACCCTCGTCGTGCCGTTGTTCATATGCCGCGTCATCCACGGCACGATGGCATGCCCGCTGTCTTCATTCCTTATCCCGATAATCCCGGGCACATCTCTTTCCAGGTCCCGTTCTATATAACCCAGCAGGCGCAGGTGCAGTCCCACTTCGGCCGCCCAGGTCACCCACTGGTCAATCCTGGCTATCATGACGGTATTACCCAGCTGGGCCGCCTGGCGTGCTTCGATGTATTCCTTCGTGTAAGAATTATTTTTATCGAGTTGATAAGCCGCCAGAGGGTCTTCTATGTCCCTGGCAGAAATCCTGCCCTGGTATATCTCGTTGGACATGGTGCTGAAGCCGAAGCAGTGTCCGCCGTCGGCGATGCCCTTAAAACCGGCATGGTAATAAATCAAGGCCCAGGGGTTCTTCCAGTCCCATTCTTCGACCCACCAGCACTCGTCGGCGCCGAATACCTGTACCATTCTCTCCCATGACAGCCTGTCCCTGGTAAAATTATGGAAGCCCAGGGCGGCATTCCAGAGGAAGGTTATATCGCTGAGACTGGCGATATCATAGTCTTCACCGGCGGCGGTAGCGGTTAGCCCTTCACGGTCCCTGGCGCTGGCGGAGAAGTAGAAACGGGTGCGGCTGCGCACGTTATTGGTAAAACTCAGCGTTTCACTGACGCTGGTATCCCCACCGCTGTACGTGAAATCATGCGGTGCGCCGTTGAGAAAGATGGTCAGGTATTCTATTCCGTCCGGGTCGGAGGCCGTGGCGGTGATATTGACCGTTTGCCCGTCACCTTCGATAAGCCGGTACCGCTCCGGAACGACCTCCGCCATTTCCCACGCGGCGGTAATGGTAACGGATGGCGCGCTCCCGGAGCCGGTGACCGTCACCATGATATCTTCCCGGCACGGCGGTTCGTCACCGATGTCGTCGGCGATAATTGTGTAGCTCAAACCGGGCAGGGTGGCTGTCTCAGTAAAGGATACCTCCAACGTGGTCTGGCTGTCTCCCGTGGCTTCGCTTCTGGCGAGTTCGGTATAGCCACGAAGAATACTGACGTAGGCAAGCGCCTGGTTATCAGTCGCCCGGGCGGTAATGGTCACCGTGTCTCCCTCCTGCGGACTCGACGGCGTAACCGTACAGGTAACCTCGCACGGAATGGTATCCTCCGGCGGAGGTGGCGGTGGCGGTGGCGGTTCCGGCGGAGGCTCGGCGCCGGTATAGGTAACGACCAGAGAAGGCCGACTGCTGCTGGGCGTATAGTCATCGCTGCGGAAGGCTATATTTTTACAGGTCGTCCAGTTTGTCTGTATGGCGATTCCGTAATTGGAACCGGGCGTGTCGACCCACAGGTCTATCAATGATGCCGGAAGGCTGATTTCATACCAGCCGGTGGCCGCCGGCAGTGTCATCGAGGCGATGACACTGGGAAAACCACCCTTACCGAACAGTCCCGGCCGGGTATTCCAGGTGACCGCACTCTCTGAAAAGCTGCCGGTCAGGCGGTAGATATCTACAGTCCCGCTGGTGGTGTTTGATTTATATAGCCTTATTTTAGCTCCGGTTACTTCGGCATCATCCGGCAGCGGACCTCCCTGGGACTCCGCAATGGGGGAAAAGCGGATAAGCGTCTGGTATTTATAGCAAAATTCCGTACTCCTCCCGACGCGCAGGAAATTCCCGTCAAGTGCATTCATATTCGAAGCCGGCGCACCTTCATCGACATATACCGCTGAGGTAGAGATGATGCTTACTTCGTAGTCGGTAACCGGCGCGGCTTTGGCAATGCCCGGCATTACCGGCAATACTAAAACGACTGCTGATATCACCAGCCCGAGGCAAAATTTTATCCCTTTCATCATGACGCAGTCACTCCTTGGTAATATTTGCTTGGGAATCAAGCTGATTGACATTGAAGTTTACCCGTATACAGGCACTTTGTCAAATATTTTAATGCAGTTGATTGGTTCATAATCGGTGAACAATAAACAATAGTGATGTTGCCCAACGTATACTCACGTAAGACGAGGCAATTGTAAGCAGTTGCAAATCACAACACTTACGAGCAACTACCGGAAATTAAAGCGCCAACGCTGATTATCCATGGTGACGCCGACCAGGTGAATCCGGTGGAAAACGGCCGTACATTGGCCTCCAGAATACCCGACGCCGAGCTGGTGATAATGAAAAACATGAAGCACCTGTTCATGCTGGAGGCACAAGAGGAGACTACACGGATAATACTGGACTTCCTGCGGCGGCACTCTGCAGAAAAGGCTCGATAGTGCTATAATAGTGTAACATTCCTTCTGGCATTGTTTACCGCCGGGTTCCGTGGCGGTTAAGTCTGATAAAAACTATCCGGATAGGATTCAATCCTTAAAAAACTCGGGAGGCAAATATGTTCGGTGGATTATTCGGCGTCAGCGGTCTTATTGGAGGCATTATTACGCTTGGCCTGGGTATTATCATACTTATATGGCCCAAGCTACTGACCACCATCATAGGTATCTGGCTGATTATCGTGGGTATTATTGCCATCATCAATGCGTTTTAACGGCGGCGGCGTATATAAAATACTTGACAAACCCTATACCCGTCTCTATAATTAAAAGAAACCCCCACCTGATTTATTAGTGTATTCCTGTTGTTAATAGTGTAAACACTCTTTTACAGAGACACTGTGTTACCAAGTCCCGTATGAATTCCGTGATAAATTCCCAGGGCAGGACTGGAATTATTCCAGATTAGATAGCTAGTATTATATGCCGAAGTACATCTTTGTAACCGGGGGAGTCGTCAGTTCCGTAGGGAAAGGCATCACCGTCGCCTCGATAGGCACCGTCCTGAAAAGCCGCGGCATCACCGTGGGCGTCCAGAAACTCGACCCCTATCTTAACGTAGACCCCGGCACCATGTCCCCTTACCAGCACGGCGAGGTATACGTTACCAAAGACGGCGCGGAGACCGACCTCGATTTGGGCAACTACGAGCGCTTCATCGACGCCGAGGTCACCGCCGAGTCCAACGTTACCTCGGGGCAGATTTACAGCACCATTATCGCCAAGGAAAGGCACGGCGACTTCCTCGGGGGCACCATCCAGATAGTCCCTCACCTGACCAACGAGATTAAACGCCGTTTCGATAAACTGGCCGAGATATCCCAGGCTGAAGTCATTCTCATCGAGGTGGGCGGTACCGTGGGCGATATCGAAGGGCAGCCTTTCCTGGAAGCTATACGCCAGATGAGGAACGATGTCGGCAGGAACAATGTACTCTATATTCACGTCACCTTTCTGCCCTATCTCAATTCCACCCAGGAACTCAAGACCAAGCCCACCCAGCACAGCGTCAACGAGCTGCGGCGTATCGGTATCCAGCCGGACGTCATCATCTGCCGCAGCGATTATGAGATTGCGGAAAATCTGAGAGACAAGATATCGCTGTTCTGCGATGTTGCCAAGGAGGCCGTGATTCCCTTACCGACCGTGGAAACGATATACGAAATCCCGCTGATTCTCGAGGAAACCGGACTGGGACAGCTTATCGTCGATAAGCTCGGTTTTAATGCGCGCCGGGCCGACCTGGAGCAGTGGCGCGGGCTCGTGGAGCGTATCAAGACGCCGCAGGAGCCAGTGAAAATCGCCCTCGTCGGCAAATACGTCGAGCTTAACGACGCCTACTACTCCGTCCGCGAGGCGCTATACCACGCCGCCCTGTACCACGATAGAAACCTCGACCTGTACTGGGTACAGTCCGATGAACTCGATAACGACGATATAGAACGTGAACTCCGCACCGTCCAGGGCATAATCATCCCCGGCGGCTTCGGGGTCAGGGGCATCGAAGGCATGGTAAAAGCCGCCACTTACGCCCGCGAAAACAATATACCTTACTTTGGCCTGTGCCTGGGGCTGCAGGTAATGACTATCGAGCTGGCCAGATACGTCTACAACTCCGATGAACCGAACTCCACCGAGTTCAATCCCTCCACGCGCTATCCCGTCATCGATTATCTGAACGAGCAGAAAAGCATTCAAGACAAGGGCGCCACCATGCGCCTGGGGAATTACCCCTGCAAGCTGGTGGAAAACACCCTGGCCGCCAGGGCTTACGGGCAGCCCCTCGTCCAGGAACGCCACCGCCACCGGCTGGAGTTCAACAACAAATACCGCGAAGAATTGCACAAAGCCGGCATGGTCTACAGCGGCGTTTCCCCTGACGATAAACTCGTCGAGATATGCGAGTTGGCGGAACACCCCTGGATGCTCGGCTGCCAGTTCCACCCGGAATTTCTCTCCCGACCCGGTCGCCCCCACCCCCTCTTCCGCGATTTTGTCGGTGTTGCTAAAGATATACTTCGTGAAGGAGCCCAACCGCCATTACCTCTGGCAGCCAATTGAGGAGGTCCGTATGCAAATATTCCTGGATACCGCCAATATAGACCAGATAAAACAGGCCGCCCGGCTGGGCATTATCAGCGGGGTCACTACCAATCCGTCATTGCTGTCCAAGGAAGCCACCGCCGACTACGAGACCGTGACCAGGAAAATCTGCTCTATCATCGACGGTCCGGTCTCCGTGGAGGTGCTTGCCGAAGATGCCGATGCCATGATTAAGGAAGCTCGGGTCAAAGCCGCCTGGGCGCCCAACGTAAATATCAAGATACCCATTACCGCCGAAGGACTCCGGGCAACCTCGGCATTGAGCGAGGAAGGCATTAAAGTCAACATGACCCTCTGTTTCTCGGCCAACCAGGCTCTCCTCGGGGCGCTGGCCGGGGCAACCTACGTCAGCATCTTCATCGGCCGCCTGGATGATGCCGGGCAGGACGGAATGCAGGTGGTCGAGGATACCCTGTCGATACTGGCAAACTTTCCGGAGCTGGATGCGCAGGTAATCGCCGCCAGTATCCGTAATCCCATGCACGTCACTTATGCCGCCATGGCGGGAGCCGAGGTGGCTACCGTGCCTTATGCCGTGCTGATGCAGATGATACAGCACCCGATGACCGATGTCGGTATCAAACGCTTTCTGGCCGACTGGCAGAAAGTAGCTAAAAAATAGAAATAAATAATATATCATACAGCCCTTCCCCCCGGGGAGATGGGACCAGAGTGAGGTGGTATCATGACCATGACTATAACGGAACTTGAAACCAAGACCAAGGAAGAGCTGGTGGAGATGGCTAAGGAAAAGGGTATCTCGACGCCGGCAGCGATGAAGAAGCACGATATTATCATGCGCCTGCTGGAGTCGCAGAGCGGTGAGCAGGGCAACATTTTCTGCAGCGGCATCCTGGAAATCATGACCGACGGCTATGGCTTCCTGAGGCAGGAAACCCTGCTGCCCAGCCAGACGGATGTTTACATCTCGCCGTCGCAGATTCGCCGCTTCGGCCTGCGTAACGGCGACCTCGTTACCGGGCAGGGCCGGCCCCCGCACAGCAATGAGAAGTATTACAGCCTTCTTCAGGTAGTCGCTATCAATAACCTCAATCCCGATGTTATTAAAAGCCGGCAACCTTTCGGGTCGCTGACACCCACCTTCCCCGACAACATCATCAACCTGGAATACTCACCGACCGACCTCTCCACCCGCCTTATCAACCTCATCGCCCCCATCGGGCGGGGTCAGCGCGGCCTGATTGTATCGCCGCCCAAGGCCGGTAAAACCCTGCTCCTGAAGTCAATCGCCAATTCCATTTCGACCACCTACGAGGATATCCACCTGATGGTCTGCCTTATCGGTGAGCGACCGGAAGAGGTGACAGACATGAAGCGTTCGGTCAAGGGCGAGGTCATCGCCGCCACTTTCGACGAGATGGTGGAGAACCAGACACGCGTCGCCGAACTGGGACTGGAAAGGGCGAAACGCATCGTGGAATGTGGTAAAGACGTAGTCATCCTCCTCGACGGTGTGACCCGTCTGACCCGCGCCTATAACCTGGCCATGCCTTCCAGCGGACGCACGCTCTCCGGCGGTATCGACCCCGCCGCCCTGCACCCGGCCAAGCGTTTCTTCGGAGCGGCCCGCAACACCGACGAAGGCGGCAGTCTGACCATTATCGCCACCTGCCTTATCGATACCGGCAGCCGCATGGACGACCTTATCTATGAGGAGTTCAAGGGTACCGGCAACATGGAACTCCACCTCGACCGCCGGCTTTCCGAACGGCGTATCTTCCCGGCCATGGATATCCAGCGCAGCGGCACCCGGCGCGAGGAACTGCTGCTGAGTGAGGAGACCCTCAAACAGGTATGGCTGCTGCGGCGTATGGTTGCCATGATTGCCGCCGATTCCAATAACTTCGTCGATGGAACGGACCGGTTGCTGGAGCGCATGCGCAAGAGCAAGAACAACGCCGAGTTCCTGGCCGGCCTGAACCGGGAGATGTAGAAGCAACTACTATCCGAAAGAGTACCGTGGTGAAAAAGACGGTATACATTATTACCCTGGTTGTATTGTTACCTGCTATCGCCGGCGGCTGCAGCGTTATCACCGGGGATTTTACTCCCGCCACCCATGATAAAGATGTAAGCCCCCTCTCCTGGTTGCTTCGTGCTGTTCCCGCCACTACAGATACGATAATGTACAGCGATATTCCCGCGCTTTCGACCGGAGAAGGCCAGGCTATCCCCTCCCGGCAGGCTTCGGTGAAGGAAAAATTTGAATGGTGGTCTACCTTTCAGCGTTACGCCCTCACGGGAATCGCCTTTAACGGTGTACACGAGCTCTGGGGGTTCGACGGCGTCGACGTCCAGGGACTATTGACCTTCTGGCCTCCGCTGCCGCCGATAACCGTCCTGGGCGGCAACCTGGACACGGCGGCGTTCCGCGAGAAAATGAAGTCGTACCGGTACGACGAAGAAAACTACCCGGACTATACAGTTATCTATGGAATGCCTCAGCCCGCCGGCGACTTGACTGAATCAATGGCCGGCATGATGCCCCGCGCCTTCGGCGTCATCGATGGGCTTGAGGTCGATGGGGAAATCGTCAACCTGATAATCATGACCGGCTCGGACGGTGCGGACGACCCGCTCCCGGCTAAAAGTCAAGTCGAGACCGTGCTCAAAGCTTACCGTGACAGAACGACCCTGGCTTACGGAAGCGGCGGCATCACCGCCCTGGCAGACTCGCTGGGAAAGGTGGGAAGCGCCTTTCTCACGAAACGCTCGGACCTGAAGGAGACATGGGGGAGAATGGACGCGACCCAGAAAGACAGTCTTAAAACGGCCATCGGTCCGGGCGAACTGAGTCCTTATAACGAGTTCGCCATCACCTACCGCCGGGAAGGCGACCGCCGGCTACTGGAATTCGTGCTGTCTTACGACTCCGCCCCGGCCGCTCAAGCTAATGCGGCAACATTGCGAGCCCGACTCACCGAAGCGCGCAGTGTCTATCAAAAAACGCCGCTGGCCGACCTCTGGAAGGTGGGCGATGTCGCCGCCGCAGGGTCTTACCTGTGCGCCACCGTTGAGCTTATCCCCCGGGATATCGGGACTTCTATCAACTTGACAGCCATGATTTACGCTCTCGATTACTGGTTCCTGTATCCTGACTAGACAGTCCCGCCCATCATTAATCTTTCCGCTTGAAATGGAGTCCTCTAAAGCCCTATTATGACAGTATAGAGAGGTGTGGCTATGACGCAAATTAAGAAAACCTATCAGGAAGTAAACCCGGAGCTGCTCAACGCGGAGATAAAGGACTTCATT
>CAYNDI010000050.1:0-11798 GCA_964395955.1 uncultured Dehalococcoidaceae bacterium | reverse complement strand
TGATTGACTCTACCCTGCTCACTAAAGACTCGGCTTCTTTCCTGGCCAGTTCTCTTTCCAGAGAAAGTAAGCGTTTCTTGTCTTCTTCAATTCTGGTGACCAGTTCAGCAACCTTTTCATTGACATTATCGGGCGTCGTCTCCAGGGATTGTGCGGCGCTGTTCAGGTTATTCAGGCTCCGGTCGATATATCTTTCCGCTTCGCGACCGGTTACGGCTTCGATGCGGCGGAGCCCGGCGCCGATGCTGCCCTCGCTGAGGATGTGGAAATAGCCGATTTCTCCGGTGAAATTAACATGCGTGCCGCCGCATAACTCGGTGCTGACCACCGGCTCGCCGATACGCAGCACGCGGACGACATCCCCGTATTTCTCGTCGAAAAGGGCGATAGCCCCGTCCGCCACGGCTTTTTTGTAGTCGGTCTCCTCGTCATAGACCCGGAGGTTCCGGCGGACTTTCTCGTTGACGATGCGCTGGACGGCTTTAATCTCTTCGGGCGTCATGGCCGCCAGGTGGGAAAAATCGAACCGGAGGCGGTCCGGAGCGACCAGCGAGCCGCGCTGCTGGATATGTTCGCCGAGTACCTGCCGCAGGGCCGCCTGGAGGAGGTGGGTAGCGGTATGATTGCGGGCGATATCCCGGCGGCGTTCGATATCGACGACGGCCTTCACTTCTTCCCCGGCCTTGAATTGGCCATCAATAACCTTGCCCTGGTGCAGGGTAACATCCGGCTGGATATTAATAGTATCGGTAACGGTGAAACGCCCCGAGGGACCGACTATCTCACCCGTATCACCCACCTGACCGCCCATCTCGGCATAGAATGGGCTGGTATCCAGGACCATACCAGCTGCCTGCCCGGACTCTACGACATCGGTTATTTTAGAATCAACCAGGAACTTGATAATTTTAGCTTTTTGCTCAAAGGTGTGATAGCCGACGAAATCCGTGCCTTTAGTAGCAAATACTGTTGGTGTTGGAACTCCCACACTGATATTTAATGTGGGTAAATTTATTGTTACATCGAACTTGTGGCTGGCGCGGGCGCGTTCCCGCTGCTTTTCCATCTCTTTTTCAAAGCCCGCCATGTCCACCGTAGAGCCGGACTTTTCCACGATTTCTTTGGTCAACTCCACGGGGAAACCGTAGGTATCGTAGAGACGGAAGGCGTCTTCACCCGATACTTCTTTGCCGGCGGCACCTTTTGACAACAGGGTATCGATTATTTCCAGTCCGATCTTTAAAGTCTCATCGAACCTGGTCTCTTCCTGTTGAATCACTTTTTCAATAAAGTCGCGGTGCTGTTTGAGCTCGGGATAAATACCGCCCATCTGTTTAATGTTGGTCTCGACTAACCCGGAAAGGAAAGGCGTTTCCAGTCCCAGACGGCGACCGTAGAGGGCCCCCCGTCTTAAAAGACGCCGCAGCACGTAGCCCCGCCCCTCGTTGTCCGGGAGGACGCCATCGGCGATGAGGAAAGTTATAGCGCGGCCATGTTCGGCAACCACCCTCATGGCATTATCGTCGTCGGGTTTTTTACCGTATTTCCCGCCGGTCAATTCCGCGACGCGTTCCAGCAGCGGCGTAAAAATGTCGGTATCATAGACAGATTTCTTCCCCTGCATCACCGCCGTCAGCCTTTCCAAACCCATGCCGGTATCGATACTCGGCTTCGGCAACGGCGTGCGATTACCCGCCTCATCCTGGTTATACTGGGGAAAGACCAGATTCCACAACTCGGTAAAACGCCCGCACTCGCAGTTAGGCCGGCAGTCGGGTTTACCGCAGCCCTTATCCGGCCCGAAGTCGTAATGAATCTCGCTGCAGGGACCGCAGGGGCCGGAGCTGCCCGCCGGACCCCAGAAGTTGTCTTCTTCGCCGAACCGCGCTATCTTCGCTTCGGGGACGCCTATCTCCCGCCAGTACTCAAACGCCTCGTCGTCATCGAGGTATATAGTAGCCCAGAGTTTTTCGGGCGGTATCTTCAGGCGTTCGGTGATGAACTCCCACCCCCAGGCGATAGCCTCTTTTTTAAAGTAGTCACCGACGCTGAAGTTACCCAGCATCTCGAAGAAGGTCAGGTGGGTGGCATCTCCGACCAGCTCGATATCGGTAGTGCGGAAGCACTTCTGGCAGGACGCCAGCCGTAGAGAGGGCGGCACTGCCTCTCCCAAAAAGTAGGGCTTGACCTGCACCATTCCGGCGCTGGTTAAAAGCAAAGTGGGATCGCCCTTGGGCACCAGAGAAGAACTGGAAATGACCTTATGCCCCTTCTCCTCGAAGAATTTTAAAAATGCCGTTCTTAACTCGTCGCTATTCACGTAAAACTCCAGATGCCGATAGTAAATGGCTTACCTGTAATTTTAAGTTCAAGGGGTACTGGCTGTCAATGTAGGATTTTTTCTACCTCACCCCCTGTGTCCCCCTCTCCTTACGAGGCTGGGAGAAGGAGAGGGGATTTTCTTTTGAGAGGGGGCTTCGCCCCCTCTCGCTACGCACTCCCCTTGGCGGATGGGGATATGAAACTAAGGGATAAGCCGTGGATGATACGAGGGCGGCCCCGCATACGCTAAAGCTACGGCGGGCAAGCCGGGTGGGAAAAGATATCAAACGTGGGGATGGGCGAAAATGAGGAAGGGATGAGTTAGAAACGGATTGCTTCGTCGCTACGCTCCTCGCAATGACATTTAAGAAATCCGTTCAGAGCAATTTCTTTAAATATTCCCGCAGTTCCGGCCCCATATCTTTATGCTTTAAAGCCAGCGCCACGTTGGCTTTCAGCCAGCCTATCGGCGTGCCGGTATCGTACCGGGTGCCTTCAAACTCATAGGCATATAATTCCTGCTGCTGAAGCAGCAGGTGAAGGGCATCGGTTACCTGTATCTCGTTACCGGTACCCGGTGGAGTGATTTGCAAGGCATTAAATATCTGCGGTGTCATGATATAACGACCGACAATACCCAGGCGGGAAGGCGCCCAGGATGGGTCCGGTTTTTCCACCAGACTCAGTATCTGATACGTTCTATCTGCAACCTCCCTGGGTTGTATAATACCGTATTTCCGGGTATCCTCATCGCTGACCCGCTCCACCGCTATTACGCCCGACTTATATTTATCATAAACGGCGCACATACGCTTCAGACAGGGAACTTCACTATCAATAATGTCATCCGGGAGTATTACGGCGAAAGGCTCGTTGCCGACGATTTCTTTAACCGTTAATATGGCATGACCCAGGCCCAACTGCTCTTTCTGGCGGATATAGCAGACATCCACCATACCGGACAGCTTTCTTGTTTGCGTCAGCTTCTCCGTGTCTCCCTTTTGCTCCAGAAAACGCTCCAGTTCCGGAGAACGGTCGAAGTAGTCTTCCATCGTCGATTTACCCTGAGCCGTGACCATGATTATCTGCCTGATGCCGGAGTTCAACGCTTCTTCCACGCCGTATTGAATCAGGGGTTTATCCACCAGAGGCATCATTTCCTTGGGCTGCGAACGGGTCATGGGCAGGAACCTGGTCCCCCGCCCGGCCGCGATAATAACCGCTTTGCGTACTTTCATACCGTCCCCCCTGTTATCTGCTCTTTAACGAAGGCCGCCGCGCCGTAGACCCCGGCTTCATTACCGAGTTGCGCCGTCACAATTCGAACCGCCCTCGCATTTATCGAGAATGTCCTTTCATCGACCATCCGCCGGCCCGGCTCGGTTAAGATATCACCGAGTTCGGCCATGCCGCCGCCCAGAACAATCATTTCCGGGTTGAAAATATTCACCGCGTTGACCATACCGATACCGAGATAATAAGCCGCCTGCTCCAGTACCGCCACCGCCAGGGAATCGCCATTGCGAGCGGCCTTGCCGACATGTTCCGCCGTTATTTTCTCCATTTCGCCATTGACCATATCCAACAGACTCGATTTTTCTCCTTTTTTCAAACGCCTGACGGCGTCTCTGGCTATCGCCCGGCCGGAAGCCAGCATTTCCAGGCAGCCGGTGTTACCGCACCCGCATTCCGGCCCTCCGGCATCTATAGTCATGTGGCCGAGTTCTCCGGCCCCCCCGCTGGCACCGAGATACACCCTGCCATCGACGATAATGCCGCCGCCGATACCCGTTCCCAGAGTGAATAATACCAGATTTTTCACTCCCCTGCCCGCACCGAAACGATGTTCCCCTAACGCCGCGGCGCTGGCATCATTAATGACTAAAGTGTTGACCCCTGACTTTTTTTTAACAATTTCCGCCAGCGGTACGTTCACCCAGCCGGGCACATTCGGGGAAGGAGTGACGACAACGCCCCGGCCGGTATCGATGCCGCCGGCACAGGCGATGCCGATGCCGGCAAGTTGAGAAGGTTCAACCCCATTGTTATTCATGATATCACCGATAGCCCGGCAGAGTCGCTCTATTACCGCCGAAGCACCCTCGCCGGCGAGAGTCGGGCGGACTTCCCTGGCCTGCATACTGCCATCTGAAGCAAAAACAGCAGTCAAAATTTTGGTGCCGCCGATGTCTACAGCCAGGACAGGCGCACTATTTTGTTTTCTCATAATATTAATATTCTATCCTGTTTTTACATTTTATCAAGCCGAAACGTTACCCCGCTGTCCCAGCTCGGCAATCAATATATTCAGGGCTATTTCGCCGTCCGTTTTTCCTGTTTTAATAGATATATCCGTTTCCAGAAGCCGGTGATAAAGCTCGCGTAGTCGTGCCGGCGAATACCTGTCCGCCTGTTCCCATGCCTTGCGCAGTAACCAATCAGAGGTCAACCCCAGCTTGCTCTGAATATCGCCCCTCGATTTGCCCTGCGCCCTCATATCCTTCATTTGTAAGATAATCCTGGCCTGCCGCGACAGCATGACCAGGAGCTGCGCCGGTGCCACTCCCTGCGTGTATAAGTGCTGCAGCATCGACTGAGCGGTACCGGTCCTGGACTCGAGAACGGCATCGACCAGGGCAAAAACGCTTTCCTCCCGGGCGCTGCTGACGACGGCTTTAATATCCGCTTCTTCGATAGGCCGGCCCCCGGTAAACAGCACCAGCTTATCGACCTCATTAGCCATTGCCCAGAGGTCGTTTCCCACGAACCTTACCAGTATTTTTAGTGCCTGCGGGGATATGCTGCCTCCGGACTCCTTAATACGCTTCCCGACCCACTGTTCCAGTTGAGAACGGTTCAGCGACTTGAAATTCCTCACTCTGGTCAAGTTTGAAAGCTCGCGTAAAAGCGGATTACCGGGCTTTATTCCGCCGCCGATAACAACCAGTTCCGTAAACGGCGGCAAATTATTAATACTCTCGGCTATCGTCCGGTATTCATCTGAAGGGTCGGTCCGACGTGACGCCTTTTTCCGGCCGGTCCTGCCCCTGGGTTCGAAACGTTCCAGCAATCCCTCGACGATAACAAGTCGTTTTTCCGCCAGAAAAGGCATGGCTTCGCAGGCACCACGCAGCTGTTCCGGTGTTACCGATTTACCGTCGAGGACGGTGGTATTGGTCATCAGGGCGGTGGCATCACCGATAGACTTTTTTATTTCTTCAAGCGCCCGACGAAGTGAATAATCGTCTTCGCCCATAAAAACATGCAGCAATTCCGGTCTCCTTTAATACAGGTCGACCTATTTTACCATACCTGCATCAGATATTTAATGTTGACAAAACACCGCCGTTAGGGAATAATCGCAGATAGTAATTAATATATTGTTCAACCTTATAATTAAAAGCAAGAGGTGATACGCGATGGCGGAAAATTACAATGATGAAAATACGACCGAAGAACTGAAGAAGCTGGCCAGCATCGCCACGGATATGCAGCTGGCCGGTAAGATGAGAATCCAGGCCATCAACCAGCTCGGTGAGATGGCCTCTCACGAATCGCTGCTCGTTCTTTTGAACCTGGCCGCCAACGATAGACTGAATATAGACGAAAGAGACCTGGCCCTGAAAAGAGCCCGTGAAATAGTCAAGAAGGGCCGTTAATAGTCCCATCACTGTCCGCAGGGTATAGATGAGTATTAATATCGGGATTATCGGCTTGCCTCAAAGCGGTAAAACGACCGTTTTCAATGCCCTCACCGGAGGCAAAGCCGAGACGTCAACCCACGGTACCGACGGACTCTCCCCGCATGTCGGCGTCGCCAGGGTACCGGAACCGCGTCTCAAGGTACTGGATGAGATACTCCATCCCGGGAAAATCGTGGCGGTTGAAGCCAGGTACACGGACGTCGGGGCTTCGGTCAAGGCGCTGGCCCAGGACAAGGGAATCGGCGGCCAGCTGCTCAACCAGCTCAGTACGGTCGATACGTTAATCTGCGTCATCCGCGCCTTTACCGACGAAAGCATACCCCACCCGCAGGGCAGTCTTGATATTAAAAGAGATATAAGCACGCTTGACATGGAACTTGTTTTCTCCGACCTGGCTATCATCGAGAGACGACTGGAAAAACTGGAGGCCTCGATGAAAGGCACCAGGCCCGGCGAGCGACAGGGTTTCATCCAGGAACAAGAGATATTATTAGAATTTAAAGCCGAACTGGAAAACGATAAGCCCATCCGTGAGCTGGCTATAGAGTCCGCCCAAGCCAGGTTCATCAGTAACTACCAGTTTCTCACCGCCAAACCGCTGCTCATCGCCATTAACATCGGCGAGGAACAACTTGAAAAGGCGGCTTCGATGGAAGCCGAGATGAACTCGGAATATGCCGCTAAAAGATGTCGGGC
Organism: uncultured Dehalococcoidaceae bacterium; assembly: GCA_964395955.1. Classification (GTDB taxonomy): domain Bacteria; phylum Chloroflexota; class Dehalococcoidia; order Dehalococcoidales; family RBG-16-60-22; genus CAYVPT01. The sequence goes on along the minus strand of CAYNDI010000050.1, from coordinate 5,076 downwards.
CATCGCCCTCTGCGGTAAGCTGGAGATGGAACTGACGCAGCTGGAAGACAACGCGGCTCAGGAATTCCGTGATGAATACGGCATCAGGGAGTCCGGACTGGAACGCACCATCAAGGCGTCCTACGAGCTCTCCGACCTCATTACGTTCTTTACCATAGCCTCGAATGAAGTCAGGGCCTGGTCCATCAGGAAAGACACCACAGCATTGAAAGCTGCCGGTAAAATCCATACCGATATGGAAAAGGGATTCATCCGCGCCGAAGGTATCAGCTTTGACGACCTGGTCAAGTGCGGGACTATCGCCGAAGCTAAAAAGAAGGGGCTGCTCCGGCTGGAAGGTAAAGACTACATCGTTCAGGACGGCGATGTTATTACATTCCTTTTTAACGTGTAGCTCCGGTACCGTCGGCCTTCCGGACGAATAACTTCAGGCCATCCTCTTTTATCACAATCACCTGCTCACCGGTCTCAATATCACCTTCGTCAGACATGGCACCCCAGAGTTCGCTCCTGATTCTCACCATTCCTTCCGGGGCCAGCCGGCTGGCCACCTTGCCCACCGTACCGACCATGGAAGGCAGTCCCACCATTGCCTGTTTTTTCAGCGTATGCGTCGTAAAGATAAAAAGCCAGACCCCGAAGGCGGCCCAGGCCGCCATCACACCGATACACACGCCAAATGGTAGATTAATATCAAACTCGGGAAGCAGCCAGCGCCATATTACCCAGATGGCCGCTTCCTCCAGCGACGTACTGAATATCGCCAGTATCAGCCGGGAAGTCGTATACTTTCTATTCATGCCAGTCTGTACTCATTATATAACAGGATAGTCATCTTCTATTAATTATAACAATTAACATTTCATACATAATGATAAATTTTTCAATAATATACAAAAATCACCTGTCAGGACACTTGACAATTATCACGATAGAATGGTATTATTTTAACTGTAATAATGCCCCTAGTGTTTTTTATCTTAGCTTTCCAAACGTAGATGTCCATAATTTTGCGGCACGTGTGCGCATGTCTTCGTTCTGAATAAACCTGTGATAATAAAAAGCTAGAACTGCTGTGTATTTCTAAGGAGTTGAGATGGCTGTAACATCACCGAAGCCCACACCAAAGTCCAAGACCCCGGTTCCCCAGACCTCACGTAAATCTTATGCTAAACTCCCTAATGTGCTCGATGTACCCAACCTGATTAAAGTCCAGCTCGATTCCTTTCAGAGATTTCAGGAAGACGGGCTGCAGCAGCTACTGGAAGAGATATCACCTATTAAAGACCTGACCGGCAACCGCCTCGAACTCAGCTTCGCCGCTTATGAATTCCGCGAGCCACGTCCCGGTCATTCCGAGCAGGAATGCCACGAACGAGACCAGACGTATTCGGCCCCATTATATGTTAAAGTGCGTCTGCTGGTGAAAGAGACCGGAGAAATCAAGGAACAGGACCTGTTCTTCGGTGATATCCCCCTGATGACCGCCAAGGGCACCTTTATTACCAGCGGCGCCGAACGCGTGGTGGTCAGCCAGCTCCTGCGTTCGCCGGGCGTTTACTTTACAGGCGAGGAAGACCCGGTATCCGGACGCAATCTATGCCAGGCAAAATTAATACCCACCCGCGGCGCCTGGCTCGAATTCGAGACGAGTAACCGGAATGTCATCTCTACTAAAATCGACGGTAAACGGAAGATTCCCATAACCACGCTGCTCCGCGCTATCGGCTACAGCAGCGATGAAGAGCTTCTAAAGTTGTTCAAAAAAGAGGAGAGCGTCTCTAATTATAACTTCATGACGACCACCATGGAACGTGACCCGCTAATCAAGGATGAAAAAGACGCTGTCATGGACATCTATAAGAAACTGCATCCCGGCGAGCTTCCTTCCATGGATAACGCCAGGAAACTGATAAAGAGTCTGTTCTTTGACGCCGCGCGTTACGACCTGGGGACCGTCGGTCGTTATAAGTTGAATAAACGACTCGACCTAGACATCAGCCTGAAGGAGCGGACCCTGACCCGTGAAGACATCGTCGAAATAGTCCGGCATATTATACTGATAAATAACCGCCAGGACCACGGCGATGATATCGACCACCTCGGCAACCGGCGGGTGCGTACCGTGGGCGAGCTTGTCCAGACCCAGTTCCGCATCGGTTTCCTGCGCCTGGAGCAGGTTGTCAGAGAACGCATGAGCATCATCGGCACCGAGGCGGTTACTCCCAGCGCCCTGGTGAATATCCGCCCCATCGTCGCCGCTGTCAGGGAATTTTTCGGCGGCTCACAGCTATCGCAGTTCATGGACCAGACCAATCCTCTGGCGGAACTGACCCACAAACGCCGTTTATCCGCCATGGGACCCGGTGGACTATCACGCGACCGTGCCGGATTCGAGGTGCGGGATGTCCATTTCTCCCACTACGGGCGTATTTGCCCGATAGAAACACCGGAGGGGCCGAATATCGGTCTTATCGGCTCCCTGGCCACCTACAGTGTAATTAACGAGTACGGGTTCATCGAAACACCCTACCGCAAAGTTGTCAAAGAAATGAGCAACAAGAACAAGCAACTTGCCGGCAGGACATTAGCGGAAGAAGTTGTCGATGAAAAAGGCAAGGTAATAATCGAAGCCAACACAAAGATAACCCCGGAGCATGCGGAGAAACTGGCGCAACTGAAATCGCAGAAACTAAAAGTTGTCCCGTTCGTTTCCGATGAAATTGTATACATGCCGGCCGACGAGGAAAACAAATATACCATCGCCCAGGCCAACGCTCCGCTGGATGAAAACAACCAGTTTGAGGAAAAAAGGATTGAGGCCAGGCTGGCTGACGGCTATGTTCTGGAATCCCCCGATAAGATAGATTACATGGACGTATCGCCCAAACAGGTGGTGAGTGTTGCTACCGCCCTGACGCCGTTCCTCGAACATAACGACGCCAACCGGGCCCTGATGGGGGCCAACATGCAGCGCCAGGCTGTACCGTTGCTGCGCCCCGAAGCACCCCTGGTAGCTACCGGTATGGAAATGGAAGCCGCCAAGCACAGCCGGCAGGTGATATTTGCCGAGAACGCCGGCGTGGTAACGGAAATTGCCGGCAGCATCGATGAAAAACTGAATACCAAATACCGCATCGTCGTTACCCGCGATAGCGGTGAAAAAGATACTTACGACCTGATGAAGTTCGTCCGGACCAACCAGGGAACCTGCATCAACCAGCGTCCACTGGTAAACAAAGGCGACCGTGTTGAACCCGGTCAGGTCCTGGCCGACAGCTCCGCCACGGAAAACGGAGAACTGGCGCTGGGACAGAATGTAACGGTCGCTTTCATGAGCTGGGAAGGCTATAACTTCGAGGACGCCATTATCCTCAGCAGCCGCATGGTCGAGGAGGACATGTTCACCTCAATACACATCAACAAGCATGAAGTGGAAGCCCGCGATACCAAGCTGGGGCCGGAAGAAATCACGCGTGACATACCCAATGTCGGCGAGGAAAGCCTGCGTGAACTCGATGAAGACGGCATTATCCGCATCGGCGCCGAGGTTAGGCCGGACGATACCCTGGTGGGTAAAATCACCCCTAAAGGCGAGACGGAGTTATCCGCCGAGGAGAAACTCCTCCGGGCTATCTTCGGGGAGAAGGCCAGGGAGGTCAAAGACACCTCGCTGAGAGTTCCCCACGGCGAGTGGGGCAAGGTTATTAATGTCAAGGTTTATACCCGGAAGGACACCCGGGACGGTGGCGACGACCTGCCCGCCGGGGTCAACCAGTGGGTGCAGGTCTGGATTGCCCAGAAACGCCGCGTATCCGTCGGCGATAAGCTGGCGGGGAGACACGGCAACAAGGGCGTAATCTCCATAATTGCTCCCAAAGAGGATATGCCCTATTTACCCGACGGCACTCCGGTGGATATTATCCTCGACCCCATCGGCGTCCCTTCGCGTATGAATATCGGTCAGGTACTGGAGACTCACCTTGGCTGGGCATCACAGATACTGGGCTTCCGGACGCTGACACCTGTCTTTGACGGTGCCGATGACGTGGCTATTGAAGATGCCCTGTGCCGCGCCTGGATTATACAGCAGTCCGGCGCCATCGACCCCAGCCCCGGAAAGAACAAACTGCCTTACAACCGGGAAGTCGCCGAGGCGTGGATTGATAGCCACGGCTATAACGGTAAAGCTGTCTTTAATGAATCGTTACGACGTAAAGCCAGGGATATCGGCCTGCGACTCTGGCTCGAAGAGCTGAACATATCCAGCAAAGACCTCAGTGCCAAAGAACTGGAAGAAGTAGTCGAAAGGGTCAATGCCGAGGGAAAATTCTCCCCGCCTACCTATGGGAAAATCCCCCTTCATGACGGGCGTACCGGCGAACCTTACGACCAGCCGGTAACCGTCGGCAATATCTATATGATGAAGCTTATCCACCTGGTAGAAGATAAAGTCCATGCCCGCTCTACAGGCCCCTATTCTCTGATTACCCAGCAGCCGCTGGGCGGCAAGGCACAGTTCGGCGGACAGCGATTCGGCGAAATGGAGGTCTGGGCGCTGGAAGCCTACGGCGCCGCCCACAACCTTCAGGAAATGCTGACGATAAAGTCGGACGATGTTACCGGTAGAGCCAAAGCCTACGAGTCCATCATCAAGGGCGATGATATTCTCCAGCCCGGCGTGCCGGAATCGTTCAAGGTCCTTGTTAAAGAGTTACAGAGTCTGGGGCTGGCTCTTGAGGTAATCAACGAGGAAGAGACCAAGATAGCCCCCGCCGAGGAAACGATGGAAGAAGCCTATAAACTGGAGGCTGATTCTAAGGAAACCGAAGAACCGCTCTGGAAAGAGGTAGATGAAGATGTTCGAGATTAACGATTTCGATGCCGTCCGTATTTCACTGGCTTCACCGGAACAGATACGGAGCTGGTCATATGGTGAGGTAACCAAGCCGGAGACCATCAACTACCGTACGCTGAAACCGGAACGGGACGGCCTCTTCTGCGAGAGGATTTTCGGTCCGACCAAGGACTTCGAGTGCTACTGCGGCAAGTACAAGCGGATACGCTACAAGGGCG
>CAYNDI010000049.1:0-11996 GCA_964395955.1 uncultured Dehalococcoidaceae bacterium | reverse complement strand
AAAAACGAGCTAAAAGAATAAACCTGTTCGAGAGGGGGATAAAGGGGGTGAGTATGAAAAACAACCGGATGCAAATAGTGCTATTTTTTACGAAAGGGAGGCAGTCAATCCACCGGCAAAGATAATCTAGTCTTTATCCTCGACGTTTTTCTCCAGAGTATGTCTTTCTTCCGGCGTGGTCATAACGATGAGCCGGTTTTCCGGCTCGATAATATATTCGCTGCGAGAGGGATTATAGACCCAGCTTTCGCCTTTTTTCACGGCCAGCAATAATGTATGCGGGTATTTCTTCAAATCCAGGGAGGCTAAAGCCTTCCCGGCGAGTGACGGCGACATGGGGACCTCTTCAACCCGCAGGCTTTCGTCCTTGCCCCGCAGCATATTATCCAGGAAGTTGACCACGGTAGGTCGTATCATTTCCGATGCCATCCTCATGCCGCTGATATAACCCGGTGATACCACGGAATCGGCACCCGCTTTTTGCATTTTCTCCATGTTCTTCATCTCGTTACACTGCGCCACTACCCTGACCGCAGGATTGAGCTGCTTGGCCGTAAGACTGATAACCAGGTTCTGGTTATCATCTCCGGTTACGGCGAACACCCCGCTGGCCGACTCTATACCGGCCTTGATAAGAGTATCGTTATCGGTAGCGTCTCCTTCGATGAAAATACCGTTGTACATGGTTTCCAGGCTTTTATTTATCTTGTCCTGATCAACGTCTATGATAACATGGGGCCTTTTGGTCTCCCGGAGTTCATTGATGATATGCAGACCGGCCCACCCCACGCCGCAAACAATATAATGCTCCCTGGCTTTCGCTGCTGCTTTTTCCATCCTTCGCCTCCTAAAGGACTTGGTCAACTGCCCCTCGACGATTGCCGCGGTAAGATTGGTGATTAAATACGCCAGCACCCCGATACCGGTAATAGCGATAATCACCGTAAATATCCGGCCGGCGGTATTGCCGGCGAGGTCAACTATCTCGGTGAACCCGATGGTAGTAATGGTGATGATAGTCATGTAAAGGCAATCGAAGAGAGAGTAGTCCCCTCCGCCGATAATCCAGTAACCCGTGCTGCCGATGATGAAAATGGCAACCAGGATTACACCGCACCAGAAATACTTATTACGTATTAATGACTGTAATTTACCAGAGTTCTTCAAGGCCTGGTTTTTTCCTTCGTGAAATTGATACTGAATTCATACCGAAATTCATACTTTTCAGTGCTATTATTTCTCATATATGTCTGCCACAGCAAAGGAAGTACCCCGGCCAGGACAACAGGATTTTGACATTTAATCCGCCCCTGATTATACTCTTGGATGTTGTGTGATTGTACCCGGTCGAGATGTCTTTCCATAAAGTCTTTCCAAGTCCAGCCAATAGAATATCAGAAAACGGGAATAGAGGCAAGCCTTCTATACCGGAATTAACAGGATAGGGCGGTTAATTAGTTGAAAATAGTGACGCATTTGCATATTTAACTCATTTACTGATACAATATGCGTCGCCGAAGATAACACTATTATGTCCAGACACCTTATTTTATTAGTAGCTTTATTAGTCCTTATACCGACGCTATTGACCGGTTGTCCCGAAAAGGAACCACCGCCAGCGTCGACGCCGCTGCCGGAGGTGACGCTGTCTCCAAAACCGGTGACGGATCTGGAGCCGCAACCGACGCCGACCACCGAGCCGACAGGTACGGTTGCTGCCGTTCCGGCACCGAAACCCGAGGCAACACCTGAGGCGACACTCTCACCGACACCGACTCCACTCCCGGCCGCATCAAGCACACCCCTTACCATACTGTCGATAATCGGCGGGGATGTTTACGTATTAAAGGCCGGGACGGAATCCTGGGAAAAGGCCGAGGTAGGTACGACTCTCCAGCCCGGCGACATCGTCAAGTCAGCCAGGGGTTCACACGCCGAGGTTACCTTTTTCGATGGGAGCACCATCGAGTTGGAACAGTCAACCGAATTAGCCATGTCCGAGCTGAGCGTTGACGATAACGGCTCGACGACAACCCGCCTGGCACAATCGCTGGGTAAGACAATCAGCCGGGTAAAGAAGCTGGCCGACCCGGCTTCCAAGTACGAGGTAGAAACACCCGCGGCCATAGCCGCCGTGCGCGGCAGCGTCATGGAAGTCACGGTGGAAGATGACGGTACTACCACCGTAGCCAATGTAAGCGGCGACATCAGGGTAATCGTTGACGGAGAGGAATACATCATTCATGAGGGCATGAAACGAACCATTAAGCCGGGTGAGAAACCGGGTCCGGAAGTGCCGATTAATCCGACGGGCGGCGGCGGGGGAGGCGGGGGAGGACACGTTGCCTCACCCCAGGGCAGGATGGAGGTAACCATCTACACCCAGCCACCTATAGCCCACGTGGGTGATATCATTACCTACACGTATTACGTACGTAATACTGGCGATTTACCTTTAAATAACATATCGGTAAGTAATGATATAACCGGGAATGCAATCTATCAGAGCGGCGATGTCAATATCAATACTGTACTTGATCGTAACGAAATATGGGTATTTACCTCAACGTACATGGTACGTGCCGGCGACCCTTCACTACTAATCGCTACCACCACAGTTTCTGCCCTGACATTCACATCCGTCACCGTGATTGATACCGAAATAGTGACGACTTCAATAGAGCCGGACGAATCTGACACCGGCATCGTTATCACCAAGATTGCCGACCCCCTGGCAGTCCATGAGGACGATGATATTACCTATACTTACTATGTTTTAAACACCGGAAATATGTCCCTGATGAATGTCCTGGTGACGGACGACCGATTGGGAAGTATTCCGTTCGCGAGCGGTGATGATAACGAAAACAGTCTCCTCGATATCGATGAGATATGGGTATTTACCGCCATCCATGCCGCCAGCGGCGAAGACCCCGATTTACTGGTAAATATCGCCGAAGCATCCGGTATGGACGCACTGGAGCAGACAATAGCCGATTCGGATACCGCCAACGTATCCATAATAAGGCCGGGTATCGCTTTAGTAAAGACAGCCGACCCCCTGGAGGTGCCCGAGGGCGATGATATTACCTACACATATACAGTGACCAATACCGGTAATACGCCTTTAGCGGGTGTATCCGTGACGGACGACCGTCTGGGAAGTATCCCGTTTACGAGCGGCGACGATAATGAAAACAGCCTCCTCGATACCGATGAGACATGGGTATTTACCGCTATCTATACCACGACTATTAATGAACCCGATTTTCTGATAAACACCGCCGAAGTATCCGGCTCGGACGCCCTGGAACGGATAGTCACCGATTCTGATACCGCCAGCGTGTCAATAATAAGGCCGGGTATCGCATTAGTAAAAACAGCCGACCCCCTGGAGGTGCACGAAGGTGATAATATTACATATACATACACGGTAACCACTACCAGCGACATATCTCTCTCGAATATCTCCGTGACGGACGACCGCCTGGGAAGCATTCCTTTTGCCAGTGGCGATGATAATGAAAACGGCGTCCTCGACGGCGACGAAACATGGCTATTTACCGCCAACTATACTACGAATGTATATGACCCCGATTTACTGGTAAACATAGCCGAAGCATCCGGCTCGGACGCCCTGGAACGGATAGTCACCGATTCTGATACCGCCAGCGTGTCAATAATAAGGCCGGGTATCGCATTAGTAAAAACAGCCGACCCCCTGGAGGTGCACGAAGGTGATAATATTACATATACATACACGGTAACCACTACCAGCGACATATCTCTCTCGAATATCTCCGTGACGGACGACCGCCTGGGAAGCATTCCTTTTGCCAGTGGCGATGATAATGAAAACGGCGTCCTCGACGGCGACGAAACATGGCTATTTACCGCCAACTATACTACGAATGTATATGACCCCGATTTACTGGTAAACATAGCCGAAGCATCCGGCATGGACGTGCTGGAACAAACCTTCACGGATTCGGATACCGCCAGCGTAAGTATACTGAGACCGGGTATCGCTTTGGTTAAAGACGCCGACCCCCTAAAGGCGCACGAAGGCGATAATATTACCTACACCTACACACTGACTAACACCGGAAATACTCCCTTATCGAATATATCAGTAACCGATGACCTGGCAGATAATATTACCTTTGTCAGCGGCGATGATAATGAAAACGACCTTCTCGACGGCGATGAAGCATGGGTATTTACCGCGAACTATACCGTAAGCGGTGATGATTCCAGCCCCCTGGTAAATACCGCCGAAGCGTCCGGCATGGACGCCCTGGAACAAATCCTCACGGATTCGGCTGCCGCCAGCGTTTCCATACTGAGGCCGGGCATAGCCCTGGTAAAGACCGCCGACCCCTCGGATGATGTTCCGGTGGGTGATAACGTCACCTACACCTACACCGTGACCAATACCGGCAACACGCCGCTGTCCGGGATAACTGTAACCGATGACCGATTGGGGCCTATACCCTACACCGGCGGCGACAGCGATGAAGACGGTCTCCTTGATATTGAAGAGACATGGGTATTTACCGCCGTTTACACGGTAAGCCCTGACGACGAATGCCCCCTGGAGAATATCGCCGTCGCATCCGGACAGGATGAACTGCTGCGGATAGTGACCGCCGAGGATACCGCCACGGTATATCTCGATAAATAACGCTAAAATCGTGCCCGACAGACCGTCGGGTACGGGATGGAAAAAGTCAGCTTAGAGAATGCCGGGCATAAAACCGATGCAAGAAAAACGAACCAGCCGGCGGCAGAGCAAACTGTGGTATCATTCCCTGGTTATATTCGGTATCGGACTCCTTTTCACCGTTTTTTTCCTTCTGGTACAGCCATTCTCATTCATACAGCTCTGGCTTTCCGACCAGCTTTTCATGGCGGAATCCCCCTCGCCGAACATCGTCGTTATCGGCATCGATGATAATACCCTGACGACCTACGGCAAATGGTCCAACTGGTCCCGCAGCCTCCATGCCCGGGCCCTGGAAAACCTTACCGAAGCCAGGGCGAAGGTTATCGGATTCGACATTCTTTTTGCCGATAGTTCACCGGACGACCCGCTGCTGGCCGCGGCTATGGAAAGCGCCGGGAATGTCGTCCTACCGGTAGCCGGCACCCAGCCCCTCCCAAAGATAGATAAGGTCGTTACCTACCAGGATATCCTGCTTCCGGTAACCCCTTTCAGGGAGGTGGCGCGGAATACCGGGCACGTGAATATTATTCCTGATAACGACGGTAAAGTGCGGAGACTGCCCCTTGTAGTCCGTGACAGGGACGGACAGAACTATCCCTCGTTCAGCCTGGCGATACTTCATTCCCTGTTTTCCATGCCGTTCCCCGACGAGTATGTACGACAGAACGGCGCCCTGAATTTACTGGCCCGCGATATCCCGGTTGACAGCGGCTACCATCTTCGTGTCAACTATTCCGCCGAAGCGGCGAGCCGGCCCTATCTCTCCTACGGCGATGTTATCCGCGGCGACTTCGACCCTTCGGTAGTCAGGAATAAAATCGTTATCATCGGCATGACGGCCACCGGCGAACTCGATACCTGGGAAATACCGACCTCATCAGAGAAAGTGCCCGGCGTATTTATACAGGCGGCGGCCATGGACACCATACTCCTCAGCCGGTTTCTTACCGAGGTCGGCACCATCCCGCAACTGCTGATAATGGTCATACTGACCGTCATCATCTCCCTGGTACTGCCCCGTCTCAGGTTGAAATGGGGCGGCCTGGTAATTGTAATACTGTTCGTGGCGTATCTCGTCTTCAGCTTTTTCGCCTTCGACCGCGGCTATATTTTCAACCTCGTTTACCCGCCGTTACTGCTGGTGATAACTTACATCAGCAGTATCGTCACGATGATACTTATGGAGCAGTCGGATAAGCGTTTTGTCAAAGACCTGTTCGGGAGATACGTTTCGCCTCAGGTTGCCGACCAGATTCTCACCCTGGCCGATACCGGCAACCTGCAGCTGGGCGGCGAACAGCGGGAAGCCACGATACTCTTTGCCGATATCCGCGGGTTCACCAGTATGAGCGAGGGTATGTCGTCAAAGGACATCGTCAATATGCTCAACGTCTACCTTACCATCGTCATCGACAGGGTCCTGCAGAACAGCGGCATGGTCAATAAATTCGCCGGCGACGCCATAATGGCGGTATGGAATGCCCCGCAGGTCCAGGAAGAACACGCCCGCCTGGCGGCCAGGGCTGCCTGGGAAATTCAGCAGGAGGTAGCCAGGCTACAGGAGGAAGACGCATCACTGCCCAGGGTGGAGTTCGGCATCGGCGTCAACACCGGTCAGGTGGTAGCCGGGAACGTGGGGTCTTCAGGACGCACCGAATATACCGTTATCGGCGATGCCGTCAACCTGGCCTCGCGTATATGCAGCGCCGCGCCGGGCACCGAGGTATGGATAGGCCCGGAAACCTACCGGCAGATAAAGGAACACGCCGAGTGCACAGCGCTGGAGAAACAGACGTTTAAAGGTAAAGCCGAGCCGGTGGCCGTTTACAGACTCACAGGCTGTAAATAGTCGGCTTTCAAACTCAGCAGCAGACTATTTATTTCAGGCAGTATCAGTATAAATCCGGTATGCCAGATGTTTATATGACCGTCACAGGGTGCTATAATGACTAATAATGTTCCGAGATTTTATCTGGAATGGCGAAAGAAAAAGGCGTAATGCATGAAAAGTCTACGTATATGTCCTAACTGCGGTCTTTCGGTTTTTGGCCCTAAATGCAAACGGTGCAACTACGTATTTCCCGGTGATAAACCTGTCATCAGGGAAAAAACCGAGCGCCAGACCTTTCAAGCTAACGAGTCTACCGGACCGACCACTCAGGAACCGGCCGTAAAAGCCAGACCGGAACGCCCGCAATCAAGCACGATGATAGTCTTTGACGCCCAGCAAAAGGCACGACGAATCATTCACGCCGCGGAACAAGCCGCCCGCGATATATCGAATAAAGCGGTAAATGAAGCCGACACCAGAGCGGCCACGATTAGCGCCAATGCCCAGAAATCAGCGGAAAAACTCTTGCGTGATACCGAGCAAGCCGCCAAAGGACTAACCGGAAAGGCGGCCAACGAAGCCGAAGCTAAATCCATCACCATAATTGCTGAAGCCCAGCAAAAGGCAGCCCAGATTATCGATGAGGCGAACAAAGCCGCTGACGAACTGACCAGAAAAACCAAAGCTGAACTCAACACGCGTTCTACCACGATTGCTAATGAAGCCCAGCAAAAAGCAACTCAGATAATGAACAAGGCGAAGCAATTCGCTACAGCTCTGGTTGAAAAAGCCAGGACTGATGCTGAAACGCAGTCAGCCAAAATTATATCAGAAGCCCGGAGTAAATCTGCTAAAACATTAGCCGAAGCCAAGCAGGCCGTGGTGGAACTGACCCGGAAAGGTAAGTATGAAGCCGATGCCAACGCAGCCAAGATTATCTCGGATGCCGGGGACCAGGCCGCTCAGATAATAAGTGAGGCGAAACAGACTGCCGCGGAACTGGTCTCTGAAGAAAGCGTTAAGAAAGAAGCCAAAGCCCAGGCGACCCAGGTGATTGCCGAAACCCGCCAGAAAGCATCCCAGGTATTACGCGAGGCGGGGGAGTCCGCGGCGGAATTAATCGAGAAAGCCAAAGCTGATACCGATGCCAAGGCGGCCATAGTTATCGCCGAATCCCAGGAAAAATCGGAGCAAATAATACGCGAGGCGGAGCAATCGGCGAGGGTATTGATAGTGAAAGCTAAAACCGATGCTGACGCAACGGCGGCCCGGATTATCACCGAAGCCCAGGAAAATGCAGCCCGGATTATACATGAAGCGGAGCAATCCGCCGAGGATACCGGTGAAAAATCGGCGTTGATTATCACCGATGCCAGGCAAGAGGCGGAAAACACCAAACAAGAGATAGTGCAAGCTACTACGGAAGCCAATACAAAATCGGCCAAGATTCTCCTCGATGCCCGTCAAAAGGCAACTCAGATAATACAGGAGGCGGAGCAGAACACCACGGAAATACTGAATAACGCCAAGACCGAAGGCGAGGCTGAATCAGCAATGATTATTGCTGATGCTCAGGAAGAGGCAACCAAGATTATCGATGAAGCGAAAAAAACTGCCGAAGCAGTAGTTTTAAAAGATAAAGAGAAGGCGATAAAGAAAGGGAAGGCAGAGGCGTCAATAATTATTGCCGAAGCCCGGGAAAAGGCAGTTCAGATATTGCATGATGGAGAACAAAACGCGGCGGAGGTGGTCGAAAAGGCGAATACAGAAGCCAAGTTGAAATCAATTACAATCACCAATCAATCTCTGGAGATTGCCGGCGGGATTATGAATCTGGCAAAAACATTTGGGAAGACCGAGCGTAACCAGAAATCCGGGGGATTCCTTTCAAACCTTAAATCCGGATTAATGGGACAAAAAAACAGGAACAACCGGGAAATAGTTAAACATGTAATCGATGATTACCGGGCCGGTATTCTTAAACTTGATGATGATAAAGAACTCAGGGAAAAAGTGGAGTCTCTAAACGAGGACGATAATTGGGAGACGCTGCATCCAGATATAAGGGCTCTCGTACTGATAAACGCCTTAAGGCACCAGGTAATAGATAAATAATACCTCCAGGCTATAAGATAAACCAAACATCTCCAGTAAATAATCAGCATCCCGACATTACCGGTAATCCACACTCCTTATCAGGCTTTACCGAGAAATTTTTCAAGGTCGATTTAGCCGAGAGGAAATTTTATATACATATTAATAACAAATGCCGGCTACACCCAGGTAAAAAAAGCGAAATCAAATATAAATTAAGCATATATACTTATACGAAAGTTAAATTTTTAGGTATTTATACCTAAAAATTATTGACAGGTATAATATCCATAGGTTATACTGAGTCACGGTATGCCGGAAAAAATTTGAAAAGGGGGAAGTCTCTAGGAGATAGAGGCTTTTTTTTGGCTTTTTAATAATTTAATATAATCATACGGATAACCAACGTCTTTAGGAGGTATTATGGAGCTAAGCCGAAGAGATTTCCTGAAAGCGTCAGGAGCCGGTATAGGCGGTGTCTTCCTGCTCGGTGCCCTCAGCGATGCCGCTCTAGCAACCCCCGTCAAGCACATCGAGCTGAAAAAGAGGGGAAAGGAAACACCCACGATTTGCCCCTATGACGGCTCAGGGTGTGGCTTTATCGTCACTTCCCAGAACGGCAAGGTAGTCAACATCGAAGGCGACCCCGATCACCCCGTCAACCGCGGGGCTGCCTGCGCCAAGGGTGCATCAATGCGCCAGCTGTCTGCCGACAACCCCTGGCGCCTGAACAAGGTTCTTTACCGCGCCCCCGGAGCTTCCGACTGGCAGGAGAAAGACTGGAACTGGACGCTGGACACGATTGCCCGCCGGATAAAGGACACCAGAGACGCTTCTTTCATCGAGAAGGACGGCAAGGGCAATATCGTCAACCGCACCGAGGCCATTGCTAACCTGGGCGGCTCGGCACTGGACAACGAAGAGTGTTACCTGCTGGCCAAGCTGACCCGGGCCATAGGTGTGGTCTACCTGGAACATCACGCCCGCATATGACATTCCGCCACTGTCGCCAGTTTGGCGGAAACGTTCGGTCGAGGCGCCATGACCAATCACTGGAATGACATCGCCAACAGTGACGTTATCATGGCCATCGGCTCAAATCCTGCGGAAAATCACCCGGCCGCTTTCGGGCATATCACCATCGCCAAGGACAAGGGGGCCAAGCTCGTCAGCGTCGACCCGCGCTTTACCCGGACCTCATCCAAGGCTGATGTCTACGCCCCGATAAGGTCGGGAACGGATATCGCTTTCATCGGCGGCATGATTAAATACATCCTTGATGATATTGAGAAAAATCCCGGCAACTACAACCTGACTTACATCAAGGAATATACCAACTCTACATATCTCATCAATCCCAACTACAAGGGGCCGGCCGACCTTGAAGGACTTTTTTCCGGATACGCCGGCAGTATAAATGACGCTGATAACGGCAAGAGAAAATACGACAATTCCACCTGGCAGTTCCAGAAGGACGCGGACGGTATCCCCATGAGGGATATGACCATGAAAGACCCCAACTGCGTTTATCAGCTCATGAAAAAGCACTTTTCCCGCTACACCCCGGAGGCGGTGAATGCTATCTGCGGTACGCCCGTGGCGGACTTCCTCCAAGTCTGCGAGACCTTCTCCTACAGCGGTAGAAAAGGCAAAGCAGGTACCATACTCTACGCCATGGGCACTACCCAGCACACCTACGGTACCCAGAATATCCGCTCTTACTGTATCCTGCAGCTGCTGCTGGCCAACATAGGGATAGCCGGCGGCGGTATCAACGCCATGAGGGGTGAGTCCAACGTACAGGGGTCAACCGACCACTGCCTGCTCTTCCATATTCTGCCCGGCTACCTGAAAGTATCCCAGGATACGGATACCACGCTGGAGAAATATCTAACGAGGACTACTCCCACCAACAGCGACCCCAAGAGCCTCAACTGGTGGCAGCACACTCCCAAGTATATGGTCAGCCTGCTCAAGGCCTGGTACGGTAATAACGCCACCAAGGACAACGATTTCGGTTTCCACTACCTGCCCAAGATTGAATCGGGTGTTAACTATTCTCATATCTCGCTCTTTGAAGCCATGTACAACGGCGTTATCAAGGGGCTGATGGTCTGGGGGCAGAACCCGGCGGTCGGCGGACCCAACGCCAATCTGGAACGGGCTGCCATGGACAAGCTGGACTGGATGGTGGTGACCGATATCTGGCAGACTGAAACAGCCAACTTCTGGAAGCGGCCCGGAGCCGATACGGCTAACATCAGGACCGAGGTCTTCCTCCTGCCGGCGGTAAATTCCTGGGAGAAGGAAGGCAGCGTTACCAACAGCAGCCGCTGGAGTCAGTGGCGTTACAAGGCTGGTGACGGACCGGGAGAAGCCGAGGATGACCTTTGGATGCTGGACCAGATTGCCAGGAGGCTGATTAAACTCTATACAGATGAAGGTGGACCCAGCGCCGGTTCCCTGAGCAAGCTCGACTGGAACTACGGCGCCGACCACCCGGATGTCCGCGCCGTAGCCAAGGAAATCAACGGCTACGACCTGACTACCGGTAAGCTGGCCTCCAGCTTCTCCGCACTGAAAGACGACGGATCAACATCATCAGGTAACTGGCTCTACTGCAACAGTTATGTCGAGCCGGATGCCGAACCTGACGCGCCGATACCCGGCAACCGTGCCAGCCGGCGTGGTCTGGATGACGGCCCGTTCAACATCGGCCTCCACCCCAAATGGGCCTGGTGCTGGCCGGTCAACCGGCGTATCATCTACAATCGCGCCTCCGTTGACCTGGATGGTAATCCCTGGGATGCGGAACAACCGGTCATCAAGTGGAACCCAACCAAAGGTGAGAAAGGCGGCTGGGATGGTGACGTTCCGGACGGTGGCGCCGCGCCCATGAACCAGGGCGGGTATTATCCGTTTATCATGAAACCGGAAGGCCTCTCCCGCTTCTTCGGACCGGGCATGGCAGAAGGCCCTCTCCCCGAGCACTACGAACCCTGGGAGACTCCTGTAGATAACGCCATGTCGAAACAAACGAGCAACCCCGCGTTTAAAATATGGCACCCGGATGAACAGGGGAAACCCGATAAATACCCGATTGTCTGCTCGACCTACCGTGTCTGCGAACACTGGCAGGGCGGGCAGATGACGAGAAATATGCCCTGGGTAATCGAAGCGCAGCCGGAGCCCTTCTGCGAGATGAGCGAGGAACTCGCGGCGGAGAAGGGAATCGCCAACGGCGATAAGGTCATCGTGGAATCAGCCCGCGGAAAGGTCGAAGTGGTAGCCGTGGTGACCAAGCGTTTCAAACCGTTCCAGATGAACGGGCGCAAGGTGCACCAG